>NCGI01000176.1 GCA_002256925.1 Polaromonas sp. 28-63-22 | reverse complement strand
CTGGACAAGCCGATGAAGGACCACACGCTGATGCAGACGATTGCCCGCGCCAACCGGGTGACGCCCTGGAAAATCAACGGAGTCGAGAAGACCAATGGCGAGATCGTTGACTACTACAACGTGTTTCGCAACATGAAGAAGGCGCTGAAGGACTACGCGCAGGGCGAGGATGGCCTGGATGAACCGCCGGTGCGCGACAAGGCGGCGCTATTCACCTTGCTGGACGACGCGATAGAGCAGGCCCTGACCTATTGCACGGCAAGCCAAATTGACCTTCGCACCGTGATGGCAAAAGGCGACGTGTTTGCCAAGCTGGGGGTGTTCAACCAGTTTGCCAATACGCTGCTGGCCAGCGACGAACTACGACGTACGTTCTACATTTACGAAAACACGGCTTCAAGCCTTTACGAGGCGTGCAAACCCGAGGTTCTGGGCCAAGGCAAGGTGCGTGCGGTGGCGGCGCTGGCCTACTTGCGCGGCATCGCCGAGGCGCTGGTGGAGCAGCAAGACATCGACAAGGTAGCGCAGCGCGTGAGCGCGTTGCTTGACGAGAGCGTGGTGGTGAACAACGCCGAGGGTTTCAAGGCCAAAGAGTTTGAGGCGGAATACAAAGTGATCAAGCGCGGGCGAACGTGGGACCTGAGCAAAATCGACTTTGACAAACTGCGCACGGACTTTGGCCAGACGATGTACAAAAACATCGAGATCGCCGATCTGCGCGGCTTCATCGCCCGCAAGCTGGAATTGATGCTGGCGCAAAACAGCACGCGTGGCCAGTTTGCGCAGCGCTTTCAGCAAATCATCGAGAACTACAACGCGGGCGGCTCATCCACCGAGCAGTATTTTGAGCAATTGGTCCAGTTCAGCCAGGACATGCGCGCCGAGGACGAGCGCCATGTTCGGGAAGGATTGAGCGAGGATGAGCTGGAAATTTTTGACCTGCTGTGCAAAGAAACCATGACGCAGGCCGAAACGCAGAAAGTAAAGTTGGCGGCCAAGGCCCTGCTGCATCGCTTGCAGGACGAGATGCCCAAGGTGCTGGTGCAGGATTGGTACAAGACCGACCAGACGCGGCGCATCGTCCGTTCTGCGGTGGCCGAGGTGCTGGACCGGGAGCTGCCCGTTGAAAGCTACGACCGCGTGCTGTTTCAAACCAAGTGCGACAACGTTTTTCATCTGGTACTGGACCACGCAGCGCAGGGTAAAAAATGGGCCGTTTAAGCGCTTGATTGCCGCAAATGACTGTAATAAAGCCTGCAGTATCCTGACAAATGACCATACCGAGGTAAAAGGTCCCAACTCGAACCAAGCCAGCGTATGCTTTTTACCGCCCGACCGTCCGGGAACCAATTCCCTCACGGTCAGTTCCTACCCTCACGATGAATTTCAAACGCCTCATTTTCGCTACGTTTTTTATAGCTACCAGCGCAATAAGTACGTGGGCTAGCGGCCAAAACAGCTTCAATATAAATGCCCTGGGCACGGCAACGGCTACGGGCGCGGCCGGGCCGGTCGTGACCACGCCTGAAGTACGGGCCGAACTGATGGCCTGGGCGCCCGACGGCGTGGGCCCGGGCAAGCAGGTCTGGCTGGGGCTGCAGCTGGCGCACCAGCCCGAATGGCACACCTACTGGAAGAACCCCGGCGATTCCGGCCTGCCGACGATGCTGGCGTGGACGCTGCCGGCCGGCGTCAGCGCCGGTGAAATCGCCTGGCCGGCGCCGAAAAAAATCCCCATCGGCACGCTGGCCAACTACGGCTACGACAACACCGTGCTGCTGCCGGTGCCGCTGACGGTGGCACCCGGCTTCAACGCAGCCAACCTCGACGTCCAGCTGCAGGCCACCTGGCTGGTCTGCCGCAAGGAATGCATTCCGCAAGACGGCAGCTTCAGCCTGAGCGTGCCGGTCAAAAGCTCGACCGGCATGAACAGCCAGGCCTTCACGGCGGCGTTTGCTGCCGCCCCGCAGCCATTGCCGACCGGCGGCAGCAGCATCGAGGTCGAGGGTCAGACGCTGAAGGTGTCGCTGGCCGGCCTGCCGGCGGCGCTGCAGGGCCAGACGCTCGCGCTGTTCCCCGAAACCGGCAATGTGACCCAGCCGGCCGCGCCGATCACCCAGCGCTGGCAAGGCGCGCTGTGGACGGCGCAGATGCCGCTGACGGCCCAGCGCACCGATAGCCCGGCCCGGATGCCACTCGTCGTGGCCTTCAACGAAGCCGCCTACCGGCTCGATGTGCCGGTCAAAGGCGCCTGGCCTGCGCCCGTCGCGGTGGTGGAAGTACCGCCGGCGCTGGAAGCGGCGCTCAAGGCCAATGCGGCCGCCGGTGCCGCGCCGGTGCAGGCGGGCGCTTCCGGCGCGGCGCCGCTGGGCCTGCTGGCGGCGCTGTTTGGTGCGCTGCTGGGCGGCCTGATTCTCAACCTGATGCCCTGCGTGTTTCCGGTGCTGGCGATCAAGGTGGTGGGCTTTGTGCAGGTCAAGAACCGGTCCGAGCGTGTGGCCACCGGGCTGGCCTACAGCGCCGGCGTGGTGCTGTCGTTTCTGGCGCTCGGCGCGCTTTTGCTAGGCCTGCGCGCCACCGGGGAGCAACTCGGCTGGGGCTTTCAGCTGCAAAACCCGGCCGTGGTGGCGGCGCTGGCGGTGCTGTTCACGCTGATGGGCCTGAACCTGGCCGGCCTTTTTGAATTCGGCAATTTTCTGCCCAGCCGCCTCGCCACCCTGCAGGCCAAAAACCCGACCGTCAACGCCTTCCTGACCGGCGTGCTGGCCACCGCCATCGCCTCGCCCTGCACCGCGCCTTTCATGGGTGCTTCGCTGGGTTATGCCATCGGCCTGCCGGCGCTGCAGGCGCTGGCGGTGTTCGGCGCGATCGGCGTCGGCATGGCGCTGCCGTTTCTGGCGGCCAGCGTGGTGCCGGCCGTGGCGCGCGCGCTGCCGCGCCCGGGCGCATGGATGGTGACCTTCCGGCAGCTGATGGCGTTCCCGATGTTTGCCACGGTGGCCTGGCTGGTCTGGGTGCTGGGCCAGCAAAGCGGCATCGATGGCGCTGGCGCACTGCTGGGCCTGCTGGTGGTGATGGCGCTGGCGGTTTGGGCACTGACCCTGCCGGGGCGGGCGCGGCCTGTCATTGCTACGCTTTCAATAGCGCTTGGCGCACTGGCCGTCTGGGCTGTAGGCCCCAATGTCATCAAACCTCTGGCGGTGGCTGCGGAACTGCCGGCCAGCCCGACAGCCAGCGCTGCGACGTGGCAGGCCTGGGAGCCGGGCCGGGTCGATCAGCTCACGGCGCAGGGCCAGAGCGTGTTTGTCGATTTCACGGCGGCGTGGTGCGTGACCTGCCAGTACAACAAGAAAACCACGCTGTCCAATGACGCGGTGCTGGCCGATCTGGCGCGCAAGAACGTCGCCCTGCTGCGCGCCGACTGGACGCGCCGCGACCCGGCCGTCACGGCCGCGCTGGCGCAACTGGGTCGCAGCGGCGTGCCGGTGTATGTGCTCTACAAACCGGGCCGCGCGCCGGTGATCCTGTCGGAAATCCTGTCGGTCGATGATGTGCGCGCCGAACTGGCCCGCCTGTGAATCGCGCGCGGCCTGGCGGCTGCGCCGGCGGGACTCGCGGAGGCACGGCCCGCGATCTGTTTCAATAGGGGCTGTCAGGGCTGGTCACACAGCCCCCACCCGACCAGGCCCACACCGATGACCCCCAACGCACCGGAATCCACCGTACCCACGCCGCCAGCCGACGGTGCCGGCCTGGCCGAACGCATGGCTTACCTGCTGAACAGCTGCCGCACGATTGCGGTGGTGGGGCTTTCGCCGCATCCGCACCGCGCCAGCTTCGATGTGGCGCGCGCCATGCAGGCCGCCGGCTACCGCATCATTCCCGTCAATCCGAATGTGGCGGCGGCGGGCGGCGAGGTGCTGGGTGAAAAGGCCTATGCCTCGCTGCTCGACGCGGCCCGGCACGAAACCATCTAGCTGGTGAACTGCTTTCGCAACAGCGCCGATATTCCGCCGGTGGTGGACGACGCCATGGCCATCGGCGCCAGGGGTATCTGGATGCAGCTCGGTATCTCGCACGCCGAAGCGGCCGCCAAGGCGCAGGCGCACGGCCTGCTGGTGGTGCAAGACCGCTGCATCAAGATCGATCAGCGCGTGCTGCGCTCGCGCGGGCTGGTGGCCGATTTCCGCGCCGCCGACCCGACGCCGGGCTGAAGGCTTTTCTGCCGCGCCCGCACCGGCGCGGTTTTTCTGATTTTTCCCTGCACCCATGCCCGACAACTACCTGCCCGACGTCCGAAACCAGTACGAGGCCCTGCCCTACCCGGCACGCAACCCGCAGGACGAACACCAGCGCCTGATCCACACCTGGCTGGAAGACCTGCCGATGATCAACCACTACGGCTTTGCCGGCAGGCAATCGTTCGATCACCGCTTCAGGGCGCTGGTGGCGGGCGGCGGCACCGGCGATGCGACGATTTTTCTGGCCGAGCAGCTACGCCACACCGACGCGCGGATCGTGCACCTGGACATGAGCCTGGCCGCGCTGGACATTGCCCGCGAACGCGCGCGCATCCGGGGCCTGGCCAACATCGACTGGGTGCATGACTCGCTGCTGAACCTGCCCACGCTGGGGCTCGAAAAATTCGACTACATCAATTGCAGCGGCGTGCTGCACCACCTGGCCGACCCCGACCTGGGCTTTCGCGCGCTGCTCGGCGTGCTGGCAGACGGCGGTGCGATGGGCTTGATGGTGTATGCCACCACCGGCCGAACCGGCGTATACCAGATGCAGTCGCTGATGCGGCAGGTCCATGCCGCGCTGGCAGGCGACGCACCCGCAGACGCCGCGCGCAAGGTCGCGCAGACGCGCGACCTGCTGGCCAGT
>NCGI01000175.1 GCA_002256925.1 Polaromonas sp. 28-63-22 | reverse complement strand
TGCCACAACTCGGCCTTGTCGAGCAGGAAGAAGAACACCAGGCCGCCCAGCAGTGCCGCAAACAGGTGCTGCGCGCTGGCCTTGCTTTCAAACGCCTCGGGCAGCAAATTCATGAACGCCGTGGCCAGCAAGGCGCCGGCAGCCAGGCTGAGCATGTGCTGGGTGTAGCGGGCCAGCACACCGAAACTGAGCAGTGCGGCCAGCCAGACGCTGCCGATGCCGGCAATCAGGGTGCCCGCCACAATTGCTATAAATACCATAGCTGCTCGCGCCCGTTCTATCTGGGCTAGAGCCCTGAATTGTTGTTAAATCTGCTCAAACCGGATGCCGGCTTGTCCCTCGCTTTCGGCGGGCCTCCCTACCCTGCCCGGGCTCATCCGTGTGCTTGCGTACCAGCCGTCCGGCTACGCCCGCCACCGGTTTTAAAACCCTTCCGTCGCATTTTATCCACGGAGCCGGCGTCGCGGGCAAGTCATCGTCAAATGCAGCTTCGCGCCGCGCAAGCGCGTCAGGCCACGCCGTGGGTCCTGAACCAGTCGATGGCGCGCCGGAAGCCATCCTGGGCCGCGTCCTTGCGGTAGCTGGGCCGGTAGTCGGCATGGAAAGCGTGCGGTGCATCGGGGTAAACGACAAATTCGGAGCCCCGGGCGGCGGCATTGCCTTTGGCGCCAGCAGCGGCCAGCGCGTCCTTCATCTCGTTGACGGTCGTGAGCGGAATACCCCCATCCTGTCCACCGTAAAGCCCCAGCACCGGAGCCTTCAGACCGGCGGCCAGGTCGAGCGGATGCTTGGGTGTCAGCGCCGTCGGCTGGCCCACCAGCCGGCCATACCAGGCGACACCGGCCTTGACCTTATTGCTCTGTTCGGCATAAAGCCAGGTGATGCGGCCACCCCAGCAAAAGCCGGTGATGCCGACTTGGCGCGTGTTGCCGCCATTGGCACCGGCCCATTTCACCGCACCGTCGAGGTCGGCCATCACCTGCGCGTCGGGCACTTTGGAGACCACTTCGGCAATCAGTTTGGCCATTTCACCGTACTGCGCCGGGTCGCCCTGACGCGCAAACAGTTCGGGCGCAATAGCCAGGTAGCCGGCCCTGGCGAAGCGGCGGGCGGTGTCGGCGATGTATTCGTGCACGCCAAAGATTTCCTGAATCACCAGGATCACCGGCAGGTTCGTTTTCCCGGCGGGTGCGGCGTAATAAGCCGGCACCTTGAAGCCGTTGACCTCAAAGGTGGTTTCGCCGGCCCGCAGGCCTTCGGAAGAAGTCTGGATGGCCGTTTGCGCCATGATGGGCATGGCCGTGGCCGCGTAGCCCACGCCGAGCGCGGCTTTCAGCGCCGTGCGGCGGCTGGCGCCGGCTTCGCTGCTGTTGCCGGGCAGCAGGGAATCGAACTCGTTTTTCAGGTTGTGGTTCAGCATGGTGGTTGAGTGATGAAAGTAACAAAACCTTGCCAGTCTCGTCAGGATTGAATGCTTTGGCAAGCCGCGCCGAAATTAACCCTGCACGGGGGAGGCGGTGCGATTCATTTGAAGATCTCGCCCACGATGGCGCTGCCCGCCCAGAGCTCGAACACTCGCGGGAGCCTCGAAATTAGCCGGTGACTCTGCCGGCATGCACAGATCCGGCGGGCAGACAAGCCGCTTCACCTCTATACTCATGGCAAGTAAGAAAGTAATACCATGCTGCAGACTTCCAAACTGACGACCAAGTTTCAGACCACCGTTCCCACACGTGTGCGCAAGATATTGCAACTCAAGGCGGGTGACATGGTGGGGTTCGAAATTGACGGGAACGAAGTCAGGCTGCGCCGCGCTACCCCGCTGGACCTCGCCTTCACCCAGGCGCTGGAGGGCACATTGACCGAATGGTCCAGCAAGGCGGACGACCGGGCCTTCAAGGACTTGTGATGACTGCGTTGAATTTTCAGCCATTCGACGTGGTGGTGGTGCCGTTCCCGTTTACCGATCTCAACGCCAGCAAACGCCGCCCGGCACTCGTATTGACCAGCGACTCGTTCAATCAAACCACCAAACACAGCGTGCTGGCCATGATCACCAGCGCCGAGCAGTCCAGCTGGTTAGGCGACTACATCATCGGGAATCTTGAAGCGGCGGGTCTGCCGACGGACTGCGTGGTTCGACTCAAACTGTTCACACTGGACCACCGCCTGGTCGTTCGCAAGGCTGGGGTATTGAGCGCTACGGATCAAAAAAAACTACGCACAGCCTGGAAGGACCTGCTGGCGGTTTAACGATGGTGCCTGGTGGGCCGCTCAAGCCTCCAACCGCCTTCAATGGGCTTTTTCCCAGTTTTCCCCGACCCCGATTTCGGCCAGCAGCGGCACCTTGAGGTCGGCCACGCCCGCCATCAGGCGGGGAATTTCGGCACGAACCCATTCGACCTCGGCTTCGGGCACTTCAAACACCAGTTCGTCGTGCACCTGCATGATCATTTTGGTGCCGCGCTTTTCATCGTCGAGCACCTGCTGCACCTTGTTCATGCTCAGCTTGATCAGGTCGGCCGCCGTGCCCTGCATGGGCGCATTGATGGCCGCGCGTTCGGCGCCGCCGCGGCGCGGGCCGTTCGGTGAATTGATCTCGGGCAAGTACAGGCGCCGGCCAAAGACGGTTTCGACATAGCCCTTGCTTTTGGCCGACAGCCGCGTTTCGTCCATGTAGTGCTTCACGCCCGGATAACGCTGGAAATACTTGTCGATGTAGGCGGCTGCCGCCTTGGTCTCAATCCCCAGGTTGCGCGCCAGACCGAAGCTGCTCATGCCGTAGATCAAACCGAAATTGATCACCTTGGCATAACGGCGCTGCTCACTGCTGACCTGGTTCACGGCCACGCCAAACACTTCGGCGGCGGTGGCGCGGTGTACGTCAATGCCGTCACGAAACGCGCGCAGCAAGGCTTCGTCCTCGCTGATATGCGCCATGATGCGCAGTTCGATCTGCGAGTAGTCGGCGCTCGCAATCAGGCTGCCGGCAGGCGCCACGAACGCCTCGCGCACGCGCCGGCCCTCGGCCGTTTTCACGGGAATGTTCTGCAGGTTCGGGTCATTGCTCGACAGCCGGCCCGTCACGGCCACCGCCTGCGCGTAATGCGTGTGCACGCGGCCGGTGCGCGGGTGCGCGAGCTGGGCCAGCTTGTCGGTGTAGGTGCCCTTGAGTTTGGACAGGCCCCGGTGCTCAAGGATTTTGGCCGGCAGTGGGTAGTCTTCGGCCAGTTTTTCGAGCACCTCTTCATCGGTGCTGGGCGCGCCACTTGGCGTCTTCTTGACCACCGGCAAACCGAGCTTGGTGAAAAAGATCTCGCCGATCTGCTTGGGCGAACCCAGGTTGAATGGCTGGCCGGCCAGTTCGTGCGCTTCACTTTCGAGCTGCAGGATGCGCGCGCCCAGCTCGCCGCTTTGCTTTGCCAGCATGGGGGCGTCAATCAGCACGCCGTTACGCTCGATGCGGTAGAGCGACTCGCTGCTCTTCATTTCCAGTTCGTAGATGAAAAGCAGCTTCGCGTCTTTCTCAAGCAGCGGCCACAGCACCCGGTGCACATCCAGCGTCTGGTCGGAGTCTTCACACGAGTATTCGGCGGCTTTGGCAATATCCACCTGGTTGAACTTGATCTGGTGCGCGCCCTTGCCGCACAGGTCTTCGTAGTGGATGCCGCTGCGCCCCAGATGCCGCTCGGCCAGACTGGCCAGGCCGTGCGGCTTGTGCACTTCCAGCACATAGCTTTGCAGCATGGTGTCGTGCGCGTAGCCCGCCACTTCAATGCCGTGGTTGGCAAACACATGGCGGTCGTACTTGACGTGCTGGCCGAGCTTGGCTCTGGCCGGGTTTTCAAGCCACGGCTTCAAACGCGCCAGCACCTCGCCGCGCGGCAATTGCGCCGGCGCGTCGGGGTAGTCGTGCGTCAGCGGAATGTAGGCTGCCTCGCCGGGTGTCACGCTGAAACTGATGCCCACAATCTCGGCCAGCATTTCGTCGAGCGAGGTGGTTTCGGTATCGACCGCGACGAGGTCGGCCGCTTCGATCTTCGCCAGCCAGCCGTCGAGCGCTTCCCACGTGAAAATCGTGTCGTACTTCAGGTTGGTGGCGCGTTCGGCCAGCGGTTTGTCGGCCGCCTCGGGCTCGTCGAACAGCCCGGGCGAGCCATTGGAAGGCCGGCCTGGCGGGGTGCGGCCTTCCTTGTGTCCGATCAGCTCGGGCGGCGTGCTGTCGGCGTCGATCTGCCGGGCCAGTCCCTTGAAGCCATATTTCTCATAAAAAACCTTCAAAGCCTCCGTCTGCTGTGCGCCGATAGCTATTGAATCCATAGCGGGCAGGCCCTCAATGTAGTCGTCCAGCTCGCAGTCTTTCTTGATCGTCAGCAACGCGCGCCCCTGGGGCAGCCAGTCGAGCGAGGCGCGCAGGTTGTCGCCCACCACGCCCTTGATGTCACTGGCGCGCGCAACGAGCGCGTCGAGCGAGCCGTATTCGAGCAGCCACTTCACCGCCGTTTTCGGGCCGACCTTCGGCACGCCGGGCACGTTGTCCACCGCATCGCCGACCAGCGTCTGGTAGTCCACCATCAGGCGCGGCGGCACGCCAAACTCGGCCTCGACGCCAGCCAGGTCGCGCCGGCGGTCGTTCATGGTGTCAATCACGGTGATGTGTTCATCGACCAGCTGGCTCAGGTCCTTGTCGCCGCTGGAGATGATGACTTCGATCTGCTGCCGGGACGCCATGCAGGCGAGCGTGCCAATCACGTCGTCGGCCTCCACACCCGGCACGTCCAGCACCTTCCAGCCCAGCAGCCGCACTACGTCATGAATCGCCTCGATCTGGCTGCGCAGGTCGTCGGGCATGGCCGAGCGCTGGGCCTTGTAAGCGGGGTACAGCGCATCGCGAAAGGTCGGGCCCTTGGCATCGAA
>NCGI01000174.1 GCA_002256925.1 Polaromonas sp. 28-63-22 | reverse complement strand
CCTTCTTCAAAACGCACGGTGACTTCTTCGCGTTTGACTTCGACCTCGTCTTTCCAGAACGCGACGCCCATGATGGGCTGCACGATTTTCATGCCGCTGGAGAGGTGCTCAAGGTCTTTGGCCTCGTGCGTGGCACCCAGCATGTTGGAGTCGGTCGAATAGGCTTTTTCAGCCGACATCTTGTAGCCGAAGCCGGCGGCCGTCATGAACGCTGACATTTCGGCGCGGCCGCCGAGTTCGTCGATGAACAGCTGGTCCAGCCATGGCTTGTAGATTTTCAGGTGCGGGTTGGTGAGCAGGCCGTAGCGGTAGAAACGCTCGATATCGTTGCCCTTGTAGGTGCTGCCGTCGCCCCAGATGTTGACGTCGTCTTCTTTCATCGCCGACACCAGCATGGTGCCGGTCACGGCGCGTCCCAGCGGCGTGGTGTTGAAGTAAGTGACGCCGGCGGTGGTGATGTGAAACGCACCGGCTTGCAGCGCAGCAATGCCTTCGGCAGCGAGCTGGCTGCGGCAATCGATCAGCCGCGCTTTTTTGGCGCCGTATTGCATCGCCTTGCGCGGGATCTCGTCGTAGTCGGGCTCGTCGGGCTGGCCGAGGTTGGCGGTGTAGGCGTAGGGGATCGCGCCCTTGAGCTTCATCCAGTGCAGCGCGGCGCTGGTGTCCAGGCCGCCTGAGAAGGCGATGCCGACTTTTTCGCCGGTGGGAAGGTTCTGGAGAATGTGGGTCATGGGTTTTCTTCGGTCAGGTGCCCTTCGATACCTCAGGGCGAACGGAAAATTAACAGAGGCCCTTCGATAGGCCCAGGGGGAACGGATGAACGGATGAAAAGGTGGACGGATGAGGGGGCGAACGAAGCAACTCAGGCGCGAACTTAAGCGAAGTGGCAGATGTAGTGGTAGGCCGCTTCGCCAGCCGCCACGCGAATTTCGAAGTTCGAGTTGGCGGGCACGCTGAATTTTTCGCCGGGTGACGATTTGACCCAGTCGCTCCTGCCGGCCAGTTTGTACTCGCAGGCGCCGCCCACGCATTCCATGATCTCGGCGGCGCCGGTGTTGAAGGTGAGGGTGGCCGGCAAGATCACGCCGACGGATTTTTTGCTGCCGTCGGCCAGCGTGAGGCTGTGGCTGACGCATTTGCCGTCGAAATAAACGTTGGCCTGGGTGGTGACGCTGGCGTGACTGAGGGTTGGGGTGGTCATGGTGTGGCGTGAAAAAGAACAGAAGGGTGGCCGGCTTGCGGGGTGAAACCTGCTGATTTTAGGGTACCCGGGGGTCGCGCCAGCCCGCATGCGCCGGGCGGTGATGAATCCATACGGGCTGTCGCGGCGTATCTGGTAATACTGGACAATGTTGTCCATGAACCCAGAAAGTCCGGATACCCAATTGATCGCCCTGCTTGACCGCGTAGCGCTGGCCGATGAAGCGGCCCTGCGGGAGTTGTACGACCTGACCTCGTCCAAGCTCTACGGGGTGGCGGTGCGCGTGGTCAGCAACCGTGAATGGGCCGAAGACGTGCTGCAGGAGGCGTTCCTGAATATCTGGCGTATCGCCGCCGACTACAAGGCCTCGCTGTCGCCGCCGATGGCCTGGATGGTGCTGGTGGTGCGCAGCCGGGGCCTTGATTTTTTGCGCCGCCGCACGTCCGGGCGCGCCGACAGCATGCAGGAACTGGACGACATGATTGCCGACACGGTGGCGGGCGATTCACCCAACCCGATGGACACCACGCTGGCCAGCCAGCAAGCGCGAGCCCTGCACGATTGCCTGGCGCAGCTTGAACACAAACAGCGCGAGGTGGTCAGCCTGGCTTACCTGCGCGATTTGAGCCACGGTGAGCTGGCCGAGCAGCTCAAGCTGCCGCTGGGCACCGTCAAGACCTGGATTCGGCGCGGGCTCGAACAACTGCGTGGTTGCATGGCGAGATTTGCATAGATATGGCCCCCACGCTTTTCACTTCGTGTAATACGCTGCCCCCCGAGGGGGCGCATTTCGCCTTGGGGCGGCCCGGCGGCGAAATTTTGGCTTTCATGCTTTCACCGTGTGTCGCGACGTACTTTCAGGTTTTTGCATGAATATTCTGAACAATCCCTCCCTGGTCGAACAACTCGCCGCCAGCTACGCGCTGGGCACGCTGCGCGGAGGCGCGCGGCGACGCTTTGAAGCGCTGGCGCGTGGCAACGCGGGGGTTCGCGCTGCAGCGCTGATCTGGCAAAGCCGCCTGGGCTCGGTGGCCGAACTGCAGGCGCAGGCCGCGCCCAGCCCGGCGGTGTGGACGCGCATTCAAAACCTCGTCAACGCCGAAAAGCAGGCCACGGCCATGCGCGCAGCGCGGGCCGCCGCCGAGGCGGACGCTGCCACCACCAACGCTGGAGGCGGCTGGTGGTCCAGCCTGGGCCTGTGGCGCGGTGCCAGCCTGGCGGGCGTCGCAGCGGCGGTGCTGGCGGTGGTGACGGGCCTTAACACCAACGGCCAGTTGAACGGCCAGGTGCGGGACCTGACGGCCAAGCTGTCTGCCGCCCCCGACATTCAGTACGTGGCGGTGCTCAATGACGACAAATCCGCAGCGTCGATGCTGGTGACCTTCGATCCGAAAAACAAGCGCCTGCTGCTCAAGCGCGTGGGTGGTTTCCAGGCGCAGCCTGACAAATCCCTGCAGCTCTGGGCCTTGCCGGCCGGCGGCGCGCCGAAGTCGCTGGGTGTGCTGGGCAGCGACCCCGTGATTCGCCTGACGGCGGCAAGCGGCGACGTGCGCGAGGTGCCTGCGCTGGCGATCAGCCTGGAGCCGCTGGGCGGCGCGCCGGCGGGCAGCGGGCCGACCGGTCCGGTGCTGCTCAAGGGGTCGCTGATCGAGACGGCGCAGTAAGGCGGTCGCTATAAAAAGAATAGCTGGTGGCGCAGGTATCGCCTGGGCCGGGAGCTTATTTCGTATAATAATTGTCGCCGACCGGGGTGCCAGCCGACGTGGGTGGCCGATGCGGGTGCCGGGCAAAAAAAAGGAGCGGTCAACGCTCCTTTTTTTGTTCAAAATTCCTGATTCAGGAAGGGGTTAGCGCCAATGGCCCCCATGATGACCGTGGCCACCAAAGCCCCGGCCGTAGCCGAAGTTCAGCGACAGGCCGATGGGCGCGAAAGAAGGTCCGTAATACGGCCGGCCATAGTAAGCGGGCGCGCTCTGGTAAATGATGGGTGGCTGCACGTACACCGGCTGCTGGTACACCGGTTGCTGGTAAACCGTCTGGGGGTAAGCCGACGGGACCACATAGCCTTGCTCGACGGGCACCTGGTCCTGCTGCAGCGCCTGGGGCTGCTGCCCATTGAGCGGCGAGGGCTGGATGGCGCCGACTGGCGACACCTGCAGGCGAACGTAAAGGCCCGGGTCCGTGGCCATCTGGGTGGTGTATTGCGTGCCCTGGTATTCGTACACCACGTTGTAATAACCGGTGCGGTTCTCGTAATAGGTTTGCGTGCTGCACTGCTGCACGTTCTGCACCTGCTGGCCGCCGCCCTCGATGCGGTCGCCCATGATGGCGCCGCCGAACAGGCCCAGCGCCGTCGCGGCGGCACGGCCACCACCACTGCCAATGGCATTGCCCACCGCACCGCCTGCCAGCGCGCCCAGCAGGGCGCCACCGCCGGATTTGGGGGCGTCAGTGATGATTTGCTGGTTGTTGCAGACCTGCCGCGGCACCGCAACCTGCTGCACGACCGGCGTGCTTGAAATCACGCGCGCCATGATGTCGAGCGCCGAGGCGGGAAAGGCTGCCAACGCAGAAGCAGCGGCCACCGAAGAAATGACAAGTGCTTTTTTCATGATCGTTCCTCTGTCTGGATTTTCCGGTTTCTTACCGGTTGCTTCCCGGTTTTTCCGCCCCGGTCGCCAGCCGGTTGGGCAGGCCGGACCAGGTGCGGCGGCCCTTGCTTGTCGGGCTGGTTTCCCGTGACCTATTTTAATGATTAGGACACTTTCGGGCTACGGGAGTTCAGCATGCCCCGTAAATCCGGGGTAAAGCTGGTGTGTGGGCGCCGGGCGACGCCCCATTACGCACGCTTTTCCCACATTTGCGGGTCAAAACCGACGCTTACGTCACCATTGACGCCAGCATCGGCCCCGCCGTCACCCCATTGCACCACCGGCCGCCTGATGATGCTTGGTTGCGCCAGCATCAGCGCCTGGGCACTGGCGCTGTCGTGCACCGCCAGTTGCTCGTCGGCCGCCAGCTTGCGCCAGGTGCTGCCCTTGCGGTTGAGCAGGCTTTCCCAGCCCGCGATCTCAACCCACTGCGCCAGTCGGTCGGGCGGCACACCCTGTTTTTTGAAGTCGTGAAACACATACGCCTTGCCGTGCGCTGCAAGCCAGGTTCGCGCCTTTTTGACGGTGTCGCAGTTGGGAATGCCGTAGAGGGTGGTCATGGGTCAACAAGGCCCTAATTTTATGAGAAAAGTGGCCGCAGACCAATCAATACCTGCGCAAGCAGCTACCAAATCAATAGCGCCTTGAACGGCCGGAACGACTGGAGCTACTGGCATGCCCGGCGGCGTCAGTCCACCCGCGCGCCCAATGTCTTCACGACTTTTTCGTACCGGGCCAGCTCCCGCGTCATGAAGGCGCCAAACTGCTCCGGCGTGCTGGCCACCGGCTCGGCCATCAAGGTGGCGAATCGGGCTTTGGCCTCGGGTGAATTCAGCGCCGCCACAAAGGCCTGGTTGAGTCTGGCCACCACCTCTTTCGGTGTGCCGGCGGGTGCAACCAGGCCCCACCAGGTGTCGATCTCGAAACCTTTCAGCGTTTCAGCCACGGCCGGAATGTCGGGCAGCAGGGCGCTGCGCTGTGCTGTGGTGACCGCCAGCGCCTTGAGCTTGCCGGCCTTGATGTTGCCGGACGCCGTGGCGAGGTTGTCGAAGTTGAAATCGACCTGACCGCTGAGCAGCGCGAGTTGCGCC
>NCGI01000173.1 GCA_002256925.1 Polaromonas sp. 28-63-22 | reverse complement strand
CGCAGGCGTCATCCTGGCGGCCATACCGGCGGTCGTGGCGCTGCTGAGCTGGCTCTTCCTGCGCGAACGCATCAGCCTGCGCGTGTGGGGCGCGGTAGCATGCGGCGTGCTCGGCATCGCCCTCGTCTCGCTATCAAAACAGGAGCTGCCAGCGCATGTATCGTCTGGGCTACAGGCCGATTTGGCATCCAACAAGGCATGGTTGGGCAACCTGCTGCTGCTGGGCGCGGTGGTGTGCGAGGCATCATACGCCGTGATTGGCAAACGACTGACCGGCGTCCTTGGCCCCAAGCGCATTACCGCCTTGATCAACCTCTGGGGTTTTGTGCTGGTCACGCCGCTGGGCCTGTGGGCCGCCTGGCAGTTCGACTTTGCCGGTGTTGCGCCTCTAGACTGGCTGCTGCTGCTTTTCTACTCGCTGGCCGCCAGTGTGTGGTCGGTCTGGCTCTGGATGACCGGGCTGAAAACCATCGCCGCCAACCGGGCCGGCGTGTTTACCGTGTTCCTGCCGGTCAGTGCGGCCGCCGTCGGCGTGGCGGTGCTGGGCGAAACGCTGACCGGCCTGCAGATAGGCGCCTTTGCCATTGCGCTGACGGGTGTGGTGCTGGCCACCTTGCCGTCGCCGGGCCGCGCGGCTACGGCACCGGACGGGCAAGCTCCCTGACGTCCCTGTCCAGCCGCCTTTGCCGGCGCAGCATACCGATGCTGTAGAGCACGATACCCAGCGAGACAACGGCAATCAGCAAGGTCGCAGCCGCATAAATCGACGGGTTCACACCACGGCGCGCATAGCCGAAAATCACCTGCGGCAGCGTGGTCACGCCGGGGCCCGACAAAAACTCCGAAATCACCACATCGTCAAACGACAGCGTGAAGCTGAGCAGCCAGGCCGACACCAGCGCCGGCGCGATCGTCGGCAGGGTCACCAGAAAAAAAACCTGCATCGGTCCGCAGCCCAAGTCCATCGCGGCCTCTTCGATGGAACGGTCCACCTCGCTCAGCCGCGACTGAATCACGACCGTGGCGTAGGCCATACCCAGCAGCGTGTGACCCGCCACAATGGTGATGAAGCCCCGGTCGGGCCAGCCGACCATGCGTTGCACGAACACCATCAACAGCAGCAGCGACATGCCGATGATGACTTCAGGCATCACCAGCGGCGCATTGACCAGCCCATAAAACAGCGTGCGGCCCCGAAAACGCAGGTAGCGCACCAGGACAAAAGCCGCGAAGCTGCCCAGGACGACCGAAAACGTCGCGGACACCAGCGCGACTTTCAGCGACAGCAGGAAACCATCGACCAGCCGTGAATCGGCCCATAGCGCGTCGTACCAGCGCAGCGAAAAACCGGTGAAAATGCCGTCCTGCCGCGTGCTGTTGAAGGAAAAGACAATCAAAAACAGCAGCGGCAAATACAGGAACACATAGACCAGCAGCAGCCAGACCCGGGCCACCTGAGCTTCGGCAAAACGTTGCAGGCTTTTCATCACAGGCTTTGCATCACAGGGTTTTCTGTCAGGCCGACCGGCCATCGCGCCGGTCGCTGAAGCGGTAGAACAGCGCCAGCGGCACGAGGATCAGCACAATCATCACCACCGACAGCGCCGCTGCCCGTGGCCAGTTGTTGCTGCTGAACATTTCGTCCCACACCACGCGGCCGATCATCACGTTTTCCGCGCCGCCGAGCAGCGACGGAATCACGAATTCACCGACCGCGGGAATGAACACGAGCATCGAGCCCGCGATGATGCCGGACTTGCTCAGCGGCACGGTGACCAGCCAGAAGGCCTTCCAGGCGCTGGCGCCCAGGTCGTGCGCCGCCTCCAGCAGCCGGAAGTCCATCTTCACCAGATTCGCGTACAGCGGCAGGATCATGAAGGGGAGGTACACGTAGGTCATGCCCACCAGCATGGACACATCGGAGTACAGCATCTGCAGCGGCTCCCGAATCACGCCCACGGCAAGCAGCAGGTTGTTGACCACGCCCTGGTCCGCCAGGATGCCCTTCCAGGCATAGACGCGCAGCAGGAACGAGGTCCAGAACGGCAGCATGACCAGCATCAGCAAGGCCGGCCGGACCGACGGCCGGGCACGCGCCAGAAAATAAGCGAACGGGTAGGCGATCACCAGGCACAGCAGCGTCGTCAGCAAGGCATACCTCAGCGATGTCGCGTAGGCCTCCACGTAGATGGTGCGGCCGAACGCGCCCTGCCCTGCGTCGGTAAAGATCGAGGCGTAGTTGCCATAACGCAGCATGATCTTCCAGGCACCCGACGCCGTTTCCACCAGCGGCGCAAACGGGTCCACGCCGTTGCCCATGTCGGTGACACTGATACGAAGGAGAATCAGGAATGGCAGCACAAAAAACACCAGCAGCCATGCATACGGCACACCGATGACCAGACGCCGCCCGGGGCGGGGCAAAAGTTCGCGCAGTGACTTCATGTTGATCAAGCCGCCGGTTTACTGCGTCAGAACGACGGGCGCAGTGTCATCCCACCAGACAAACACCGGGTCGTCCCAGGTCAGTGCGGCGCCCCCGCTGCTGTCGTTGCGTGACGTGTTGGTTTCGGTGATTTTCAGCAGGCGCCCCCCCGGGATTTCGACCAGGAAGGTGTTGTAGCTGCCGAAGTAGGCAATCTCGCGAACCATTCCGCTGAAAAGATTCATCGCCGCATCCGGACGGTTTTTCGAGATCTGGATTTTCTCGGGTCGTACCGCGATGACCACCGCCATGCCCAACGCGCCGCTGATGCCGTGGCCGACGCTCACGACACCCTCAGCGGTGGTCACCTCGCAGCGGTTGGCCTCATCCAGCGTCAACACGCCCTCCAGCAGATTCACGTTGCCGATGAAGTCAGCCACGAAACGGCAGTTGGGATGCTCGTAGATTTCTCTCGGCGTGCCCGTCTGCAGCACGCGACCGTGACTCATGATCGCGATGCGCGAGGCCATCGCCATCGCTTCCTCCTGATCGTGCGTCACCATGACACAGGTCACGCCAACGGACTCCAGAATATTCACCAGTTCAAACTGCGTGCGTTCGCGCAGTTGCTTGTCGAGTGCGCCCAGCGGCTCGTCGAGAAGCAGCAACTGCGGCTTCCTGGCCAGGCTGCGCGCCAGCGCCACGCGCTGCTGCTGGCCGCCAGAGAGCTGGTGCGGCTTGCGCTTTGCAAAGGACTCCAGTTGCACGAGCTTGAGCATTTCCTCGACCCGCACCCCGATCTCGGCCTTGGGCATGGATGCGCGCCGCAGGCCGAATGCAATGTTGTCCCACACATTGAGGTGCGGGAACAGCGCGTACGACTGAAACATCATGTTGATGGGCCGCTCGTACGGCGGCAGCGACGCCATGTCGACACCGTCAAGCACGACCGAACCTGATGTCGGCACCTCGAAGCCGGCCAGCATGCGCAGCAGCGTCGATTTTCCGCAGCCTGAACTGCCCAGCAGGGCAAAGATTTCTCCCCTGCGAATGGTCAGCGACACATCATCGACAGCGGCCGCGCCATCAAAACGCTTGACCAGGTGGTGCATCTGCAGGAAGCCTTCGCCGGGCACTGCGTTTGAATTCATGAAGCGTAAGTTCCTACATGGGCCCGAAGCTGGTGCCGTTATTAAAAAGGCTGACTTGAAACGTGCCCGCTGTGCGGCCCGGCCTGACGTTTGTCAGTCTGCGCGTCGCCAGGGGCAGCACACGACGAACACCCTCAACTGCCTTTTTTGAACAGCGTGAAGATGTTGCTCATGGATTCACGCGCCTCATTGGTGAAGCTCGCGGGCGAAACCATTTTCTGCAGATTGGCGGCATCGGGAAATATGGCCGGATTGTTCGCCACGTCAGGCGGAATTTTTGCCAGGCTGGCCTTGTTGGCTGTCGCGTAGCCCAACTCGTTGGTGAGTGATGCAGAAACGTCCGGACGCAGGAAGTAATCGATGAACGCCAGCGCATTGTTCGGGTGTTTCGCATCTTTGGGGATCGCGAGGTTGTCGAAAAAAAGCAGCCCGCCCGTGCTGGGCAGCAGGGCCTGGATATCGTTGCCGTTGCCATTTTCAATCGCCCGGCTGCGGGCAATGTTGATATCGCCCGCCCAGCCCAGCGCCACGCAGGCCTTGCCACTGGCCAGATCGTCGATCATGGTGCTTGAAAAAAGGCGTATGTCTGGTCGCACCCTGGCCAGCATGGCGCCGGCAGCCTTGTGATCAGCCGGATCGTTCGAATAGGCGTTTTTGCCAAGAAAATGCATCGCCGGCGGAATGACCTCGGTGGGCGAGTCGAGGTAGGCGATGCCGCAGGATTTCAGTTTCTGCGTATAGGCCGGGTTGAACACCAGATCCCACGCGTTTTCGGGCAAGGGCATGTCGCCCAGGGCCTTGGCAACCCTGGCTTTGTTGATGCCGACGGTCGTGAAGCTCCAGGCCCACGGCACCAGGTAGGCATTGCCCGGGTCCACCTTGTCGAGTTTGGCCATGATGGCCGGGTCGAGATTGGCGTCATTCTTCAACTTGCTTTTGTCGAGCTTCATCAGCAGCCCGCCGTCAATTTGCGACTTGGCAAACACGGCCCCGGGCACGACGATGTCGTAGCCGGTGTTGCCAGCCACCAGCTTGGCTTGCAGCGCTTCGTTGTTTTCGAAGGTCTGGTAGTTGACCTTGATGCCGGACTCCTTCTCGAAGTTCGCCACCATGTCCTTGGCGATGTAGTCCGGCCAGTTGTAGATATTCAGCAGTTTTTCTTCTGCCGTGCCGGCGGCAGCTCCCGCTGGCGCGGCCGCAACCGGCGCTTCGTCCTTTTTGCCGCAGGCGACCAGTGCGAGGGCCACAAGGGCAAGAGACCACAAATGCTTGTTCATGTGTCCTGGAATCCTTGAAAAATGACAAAAAAACGGCATCCTGACCGCGCGGGACGCAGCCGGCAGCCGGATTGTAAGAGTTATTTCACGCACATTTCGTGCCTGAGGGA
>NCGI01000172.1 GCA_002256925.1 Polaromonas sp. 28-63-22 | reverse complement strand
AGCTGCTGCAGCGCATGAAACAGGCGTGCCTGCCGCGCCTGGGGAAAGTCCGCCGACAAAGGAGGCAGGTCGTCCAGGCGGGCGGCCATGGCCGGCACCAGCGCGGCAATCTCGGCGAGCAAGACCGGTGCTATCTTGCGCAGACTGGCCTCGGGTGCGGCCTCGCAAGCCTGCGTCGCAAGATCAATGAGTGGCTGATACGCTATCGCACGCTCGATTTCATAGCAGCGGGTCACCAGCACGGGCAAAGCCCGCCCGCGCGCATAGCCGGCGACCTCGCCCATCAGTCGGCTTTTGCCAATACCGGCCTCGCCTTCAATCAGTACCACCTGACCCATGCGTGCCGTGAGCCGGGCGATCAGACCGAGAAACTGCCCATACTCGTTGTTACGCCCGACGAAGGGCGATTTCTGCTCGCCGGCGGGGGCGACCAGATCGCCGGCTGGCCCGAGACTGCCGTTCGCGCCAGCGGTGTTAGTGACCGCGACGGGCAAGGCATCCAGCGAAAGCTGATCGGCAGCGCCCAGCGCACGTGCGGCCTGGAGAAACCGCGCTCGCTCCGGCGCGGGAATGACCAACTGCTCGGCCAGACGTTGGGCCAGCGCTTTGGACGGCCGACGTTCGTCGGCCTCGATTTTCTTGATGGCCGCCTGCGAGCAGCTGACTTTTTGGGCCAGCGCGTCCTGGGTCAGATCAAGCGCTTTGCGCCTGCGTCGCAACCAGTATCCAAAAGAATTGCACTGCTCATCCATGTCGGTGCCCGTCCTTGCTGCCCGTATCGGTGCATCTTAGGCCCGCGATCTGCCGGTGTCGCCTTTTTTGTAACCCTGTTTGTCCCTTTTGGGGTGACCCGGTGTCCGTGAAAAAGATTTGCAATGCCTCTACGTGTTCCGCCAATTACGAATACGTTTGACCGGTACGAAAACAGTGAGCACCTCAACACCCCAAGGAGTTTTCCATGACCGCCACACTTTTCCAGCGTCTGGGCGCGGCTGACGGCATAGCCCATCTTGTCGACGATGCCGTTGCCGCGCACCTGGCCAATCCGATCATCAAGACCCGATACGAGCAGATCAAGGACATGGCGCATATCAAACAGTTGTCGCGCGAATTCTTTACTGCCGGCTCCGGCGGACCGTCAACTTACACCGGCAAGGGCATGCTCGCCGCGCATAAAGGCATGAACGTCAGTGAACAGGAATTCCTGGCGGTGATAGACGACATCGTCGGCGCGATGAACAAGAACGGCATCGACGAAGACTCGAAAAAAGATGTCCTCGCGATCCTTTACTCGCTCAAGGGCGAGATCATCCGCGTCTGAACAAGCCACGGACACGCCCCACACGGCGTGCCGGTTAGCTTGTCGTTCAGTGGGGCGAACGTATCGGAGCCGATGCTCGCTCTATCTTTTTCTCGCGGCTCCATCACCATCAGGAGAAACGCAAAATGAAAAATATTCTTACGGCTCTGTCCGTATCCGTCGCCGGTGCCTGCCTGGGCGTGCCCGCAAGCTGGGCCGAGTCGGCGCATCACATGATGACCACCCCGGACGAACTTAAATGGGCGGATGTTCCGTCAGTGCCGGCTGGCGCAAAAGTCGCCGTGATCGAGGGTCCGCTGAACGAGGCGGTGCCCATCACCTTCCGCCTGAAGTTCCCCGCTGACTTCAAACTCCCGGCCCACTGGCATCCGGGCATTGAGCATGTGACGGTAATTTCTGGCACTTTCCACATGGGTGCTGGCGACAAGCTTGATGCGTCAAAAACCAAACCCCTGTCGGCGGGTAGTGTCGCCATCATGCAGCCCAAGACAAACCATTTTGCGTGGACCAAAGAAGAAACCATCGTTCAGGTTCATGGCGTTGGACCGTGGGCCATCAACTATGTCAATCCGGCGGATGACCCGAGGAAGAAATGAACGCGGGCTGAAACCTGAAACCTTATCAACCCAGGAGAACATTCATGGAAACCACAATACAACCCACGACCACCTCACCCGTCACCGATTTCTCTGCGGTCAAGCTCAAGCAGCAGGCCGCCTGGTCTGCAGGCGACTACGCCGTCGTCGGAACGACCCTGCAGATCGTCGGCGAGGAACTCTGCGAAGCGCTCGATTTAGCGGCCGGCGCGCGCGTGCTCGATGTCGCCGCCGGCAACGGCAACGCCACGCTGGCGGCAGCCCGCCGCTGGTGCGACGTGGTCTCCACCGACTATGTGGGTGCCTTGCTCGAACGCGGAAGGGCGCGGGCCAGCGCGGAAGTCCTGGCGGTGCAGTTTGAAGAAGCCGACGCCGAAAACCTGCCCTACGCCGACGCCTCGTTTGATGTCGTACTGTCCACCTTCGGCGTGATGTTCACGCCGAACCAGGAACGGGCGGCGAGTGAGCTCGCGCGCGTGTGCAAGCCAGGCGGCCAGATTGGCCTGGCGAACTGGACGCCGTCCGGCTTCATTGGCGAGCTGTTCAAGGTCATCGGCCGATACCTCCCGCCGCCCGCAGGCGTCAAGCCTCCCTCGCTGTGGGGCACCGAAGAGCATCTGCGCGAGCTGTTTGGCAAGCACACCGGAACGATGAAAGTGCAGCGCAAAAACTTCGTCTTTCGCTACCGTACGCCGCAGCACTGGCTGGACACATTTCGCACCTACTACGGCCCGATGCACAAGGCATTCGGCGCCCTCGATACCAGCCGGCAGGCGTCGCTGGCCGCTGATCTGATCGGGCTGGTGCAACAGTTCAACCAGGCGCCGGGCGGTGCCATGCGGCTGCCGAGCGAGTACCTTGAGGTTGTGATTAAAAGACGGTGATCAGGGTAGCCATGGGCGGTCCGGAACATTCCAGGACACATTGCATTTTCCCCGGCGGACCGTTACGCTGGGGATGCTTTTATTCATCGTCAGAGAACGATCAAAAGGGTTCAAAAAGTCATGAAAATCGCCAACACCGCTCTTGAACTTGTCGGCAACACGCCGCTGGTGCGCCTGAACCGGCTTGCCAAGGATGGCGCGGCCCAGGTCGTCGCCAAGCTCGAATTTTTTGCCCCGGGTGCGAGCGTGAAAGACCGAATTGGGGTCGCCATGATCGAGGCGGCCGAGAAGGCCGGCGCCATTGGGCCCGACACCATCGTGGTCGAACCCACCAGCGGCAACACCGGCATCTCTTTGGCCTGGGTGTGCGCGGTGCGGGGTTATCGATGCATCCTGTTCATGCCCGAGACGATGAGCAAGGAGCGCCGCGCGGTGATACGCGCTTTTGGCGCCGAGTTGATCCTGACGCCGGCGGCAGAGGGGGCCATAGGCGCGATCAAGCGCGCCGATGAATTGGTCGCAACCGACCCCGCACGCTACTTCATGCCGCAGCAATTCAAGAACCCGGCCAATCCGCAGGCGCATCGCCAGGCCACTGCACTTGAAATCTGGCGCGATACCGATGGCCAGGCCGACATCCTGGTGTCAGGCGTGGGAACCGGTGGCACGCTGACCGGTGTGGGATCGGCGCTCAAGGCGCTCAAGCCCGCGTTCCGCTGCGTGGCGGTCGAGCCGGATGCCTCGGCCGTGCTCTCGGGAAGCCCCAAGGGGCCGCACATGATCCAGGGGCTGGGGGCAGGTTTTGTGCCTGACGTGCTGGACCGCAGTTTGTGCGACGAGATCATTCGCGTGCGCAACGAAGACGCTCTGGATACGGCCCGCCAGATGGCGCGGCAAGAAGGCCTGCTGGTCGGCATCTCATCGGGCGCGGCGGTGTGGGCCGCGCTGGCCCTGGCCCGGCGACCCGACAACGCGGGCAAGATGATCGTCGTCATCATTCCGTCCTACGGCGAACGCTACCTCAGCTCGCCGCTGTTTCAGCAATTCATGGAGGAGTAGCGCGACCATCCCCCGGGCCGCAGAAGAGCCCGGGGTTAATGGAATCAGCTATGCCATCAGCAGCACATTCCCGCCCGCCGCCGTGGTGTTCACAGTCACCGTCTGCTCGGCACAAAAGCGATACAGGTAATGCGGCCCGCCGGCTTTGGGGCCGGTGCCGCTCAAACCCTCGCCGCCGAAAGGCTGCACACCGACGACGGCGCCGATCATGTTGCGGTTGATGTAGATATTGCCGACATGCGCGGCCGCAGCCAGCGCCTGTGCGCGTGAATCGATGCGGGTCTGGATGCCCAGCGTGAGGCCGTAGCCGAGGGCGTTGATCTGCGCGATCACGGCCTCGGGGGTTTTGAGGGCGCCGCTGCCCCAGCGGACGATCTGCAGCACCGGGCCGAAGATTTCGTCCTTGACTTCCGCCAAGCTGGCGACTTCGAACGCTGCCGGCGGCACCAGGTTGGGCAACCGGCTCGCTATCGAATCAGTAGCGAATGGCGCAGGTATTGCCTGGGCTAAAAGCGTTTTTGATGATGCATGGAGGCGTTTGACGTGCCCCGCGATGTTGTCGAAGGCTTCTTTATCAATCACTGGCCCGACATCGGTTGAAAGCTGGCTGGGATCACCCACCGTCAGCTCCTGCGCCGCGCCCTGGATCATCGCGATCACCGCGTCGGCAATGCCTTCGTGCACGCACAGCAGCCGCAGCGCCGAGCAGCGCTGGCCGGCGCTGCGGAAGGCGCTTTGCACCACTGCGTCGGCGACCTGCTCGGGCAACGCGCTGCTGTCCACGAGCATGGCGTTGATGCCGCCGGTCTCGGCGATCAGCGGGGTGATGGGGCCGTCCTTGGCGGCGAGCGCGCGGTTGATGATCTGGGCGACCTGCGTGGAGCCGGTGAACACCACGCCGGCCACGCCGGGGGCGGCGACCAGCGCGGCGCCCACGGTTTCACCCGGGCCGTGCGCGAGCTGCAGCGCGCCTTCGGGAATGCCGGCTGCGTGCAGCAGTTTCACCGCTTCCCACGCCACGCCCGGCGTTTGCTCGGCCGGCTTGGCGACCACGGCGTTGCCGGTGGCCAGCGCCGCCGCGACCTGGCCCATGAAAATCGCCAGCGGGAAATTCCACGGGCTGATGCAGACCCAGACGCCG
>NCGI01000171.1 GCA_002256925.1 Polaromonas sp. 28-63-22 | reverse complement strand
CCCCACGCTTGCCACTTCGTGTGCTGCGCCGCCCGCCGGGGGCGCTGGCCTTGCCTGGGGCGGCCCGGCGCGGCGGCCGCCTGGCGTGGCTGTCTCGCGGGAGCTTCGGGCATGACGACGCTGGTGGTGGTCCGCAAGGCGGGCCAGGTCGCCATGGCCGCAGACACGCTGGTGACCTTCGGCGACACCAGCCTGTCGCACCGGTTCGAGTCCAACAGCAAGATCTTCAAGGTTGATACACCGGCCGGCATCAGCTACGTCGGCATGGCCGGCACGGTGGCGCACTTTCCGGCGCTGCGCAAGGCCATGGCCGCTCTGCCCAAAGAGCAGCTCAAGCTGGGCTCGCGTGACGAGGTGTTTGATACCTTCATCAAACTGCACCCGATGCTGAAAGAAACCTTCTTTCTGCAGACCAAGGAAGACGACAACGACCCTTATGAGTCGAGTCAGTTCACAGTGGTGATCGCCAACGCCAGCGGCATCTACGGCCTCTACAGCTACCGGGAAATCTTTGAGTTCAAGGAATTCTGGGGCATTGGCTCGGGCCGCAGCTTCGCGCTCGGCGCCATGCACGCCTGCTGGGACAAGGCAAAAACCGCGCGTGAAGTAGCCATGGCCGGCATGAATGCCGGTTGCGAATTCGACAAAAATTCGGGCGGACCGATTGAAGTGGTCACCCTCAAACTGAAAGTTTCCCCATGAGTGAAGCGGCAAAACTGATCGATATCCAGGTGCCCGACATCGGCGACTTTGACGAAGTGACGGTGATTGAAGTGCTGGTGAAACCGGGCGACAGCATCAAGGCCGAGCAAAGCCTGATCACGGTCGAAAGCGACAAGGCGTCGATGGAGATTCCGGCATCAAGCGCCGGCGTGGTCAGGGAGCTGAAGGTCAAGCTGGGCGACAAGGTCAAGCAGGGCTCGGTCGTGCTGAGTCTGGAAGTGCAGGGCGGCGCAGTCGCCGCACCAGCGCCGGTTTCAGATCAAAAAGAGGCTGCAGCCCAGGCAGTATCTGCGCCACCAGCTATTGAAAACATAGCGAGTTCCGCTGCGCCGGCCCCCGCCGCTGCAAGCTTCAATGGCACCGCCGACCTCGACTGCGACGTGCTGGTCCTGGGTGCCGGCCCCGGCGGCTATTCGGCAGCCTTTCGCGCTGCAGACCTCGGCCTGAAAGTCGTGATGGTCGAACGCTACGCCGCGCTCGGCGGCGTCTGCCTCAATGTGGGCTGCATCCCGTCGAAAGCCTTGCTGCACGTCGCGGCGGTGATGGACGAAGTCAAGCATTTTGAAAGCATGGGCGTGACTTTCGCAGCGCCCACCGTTGACATCGACAAGCTGCGCACCCACAAGGACAAGGTAGTGGGCAAGCTCAGTGGCGGCGTGGCGGCGATGGCCAGGATGCGCAAGGTCACGGTGGTGCGCGGGCTCGGCCAGTTTGTCGGCGCGAATCACCTGCAGGTGGAAGAAACCACAGGTACCGCGCAAGAAAAGTCCGGCAAAACGCAAACCATTGCGTTCAAGACCTGCATCATCGCCGCCGGTTCGCAGGCCGTGTGCCTGCCGTTCATGCCCGACGATCCACGCGTCGTTGATTCCACGGGCGCGCTCGGGTTGAAAGAGGTCCCCAAGCGCATGCTGATCCTGGGCGGCGGCATCATCGGGCTGGAAATGGGCACGGTGTATTCCACGCTGGGCGCACGCCTCGATGTGGTGGAAATGCTAGACGGCCTGATGCAGGGCGCCGACCGCGATCTGGTGAAGATCTGGCAAAAAATGAATGCGCCGCGCTTCGACAACATCATGCTCAAGACGAAAACCGTGGGCGCGAAGGCGACCACGGCAGGCATCGAGGTCACGTTTGAATCCGCAGAGCCCGGCGGCACCGCGCCGGCGCCGCAAACCTACGACCTGGTGCTTCAGGCGGTCGGCCGCACACCCAACGGCAAGAAGCTCGCTGCGGAGAAGGCCGGCGTCAGCGTGACTGATCGCGGCTTCATCCCGGTCGATATCCAGATGCGTACCAACGTGCCGCACATCTTCGCCATCGGCGACATCATTGGCCAGCCCATGCTGGCGCATAAGGCCGTGCATGAAGGCCATGTGGCGGCCGAGGTGATTGCCGGCGAACTGCAGGGCAACAAGGAACTTGCCAGCGCCGCCTTCAACGCCCGCGTGATCCCCAGCGTGGCTTATACCGACCCCGAAGTCGCATGGGTCGGCTTGACCGAAGACCAGGCCAAGGCTCAAGGCATCAAGGTCAAGAAAGGCCTGTTCCCCTGGACGGCATCAGGCCGCGCGATTGCCAACGGCCGCGACGAAGGCGTCACCAAGCTGCTGTTTGATGACTCTGAGGAAGCGCATGGTCACGGTCGCATCCTCGGCGGCGGTATGGTCGGCACGCACGCCGGCGACATGATTGGCGAAATTGCGTTGGCCATCGAGATGGGCGCTGACGCCATCGACATCGGCAAAACCATTCACCCGCACCCCACGCTGGGCGAAAGCATCGGCATGGCGGCGGAAGTGGCGCATGGGAGTTGTACGGATTTGCCGCCGGCGCGCAAGTAAAACCGCCTCCAGATCACCCAAAAAGCCCGGACCGGCAACGGACTGGGCTTTTTTACTGCGTGTCTGGGGCCTGTGAGAAGGTGTAGCGTTGGCTGGACACGAGCATGCCGCGCTGCCCCGCTATCGCTGCATCAAGGCGAAAACTCAGAGCCCTGGAAAGGAAAAGGCGCCTGGCCCGGCATGGAGGAGGGCGCTGGCACGGCTGCCGCCACAGGCTGCGCGGCTGGCGCAAGCTGCAGCGCGGCCTGTCGTGCCTCGACATGGCTGCCGCCCGGGGCGACGCGTCGTGCGCCGTCAAAGCGGCTGGCCCAGTAGCGGACGCCCATGCTTTCCACGCGCACCTGGGCGCCGGGCTTGGGCGAGTGAATGAACTTGCCGTCGCCCACGTAGATGCCCACATGGCTGAAGGCACGGCGGAGCGTGTTGAAGAACACCAGGTCGCCGGGTTGCAGCTCGGTTTTGTCGATGCGCTCGGTGGCGGCGGCCTGCTGCTCGGCCCGGCGTGGCAGCAGCAGCCCGACGCTTTGCTCGTACATGGCGCGGACAAAACCGCTGCAGTCAAAGCCGGTTTCAGCGGTATTGCCGCCGCGTTTGTAGGGCACACCCAAAAAGCCCATGGCGTTGACGACGAGTTCCGAGGCTTTGTTTTGTACCGACTGGCGCACCTGGTCGATCTGGGTGAGCAGGCCCTTGTCGGCCAGCAGCGTGTCGAGATCGTCGCCGCCACGGCCCGGCGCTGCGTGTGCCTGGGCAACCACCAGGGTGGCCATGGCTATCAGTGCAGCAGGGGAAAACATTCGCATGGGCCGCAGGATACTTGAAGCGCAGGCCCGGCGTCAAGCTCATGCATTTTCTGGATTACCCGCATAACTTGTTGATATTTATAAATTTTGGGTTCTCATATCTCTTGAAATTCACGGGCAAACGGTGGTTCTGGCGCCGACCGGCGCTGATGGAACTGTCCGCGCGCTGGCGAGTCGGACGCCTTGACACCCGGTGCCGCGTCGGTGCATAACCACCAGGCGCTTGGTCCGGATTCACCTTGCCTTCCCCTGTTCTGAAACGACGGCCATGAAACCAACCCGCACCGTGCCTGCAGACCACTTTGGTGGATCAAATAGGCCTCTAGCCCTTATGAAATATGCGCTGGCAGCTATTATTTTTGTAGCGATTTACGTCGTTGCAGGATGGGCACAGGCGCAGGCTGTCCGGCCCGAGACGGTCGCAAGCGGCCTGCAAAATCCGTGGGCGGTGGCATTCCTGCCCGACGGTCTTTTTCTTGTCAGCGAGCGCGGTGGGGCGCTGCGCGTGGTCCAGCCCGATGGCAAGGTGGGCGCGCCGATAGCTGGTGTACCGGCCGTGGCCGCAGGCGGTCAGGGCGGCTTGCTTGACGTGTTGCTGGACAGTGACTTTGCGCGCAACCGCGTGCTTTACTTTTGTTATGCCGAGCCAGGCCCGGGCGGCACCAACAGCACGGCGCTGGCGCGCGCCACGCTGAGCGCTGACCACGCGCGCCTTGACCAGGTGAAGGTCATCTTCAGCCAGAAGCCGAAAGTTGCCAGTTCGGCGCACTTTGGCTGCCGCATCGTCGAAAGCCGTGGCGCGGCGGCGCTGCAGGGCAACGCGCCGGGCCAGCCAGACGGCAAACTGTTCCTGACGCTGGGCGACCGCTTTTCGCGCCGGGACGACGCGCAGACGCCGGGTAACCACCACGGCAAGATCGTGCGCATCAACAAGGACGGCTCGGTCCCCGCAGACAACCCGTTCGCGGCCAAGGCCGGCGCGCTGCCCGAAGTCTGGAGCCTGGGCCATCGCAACCTGCAGGGGGCCACGCTGGCGCCCGACGGTACGCTGTGGGTGCACGAGCACGGACCGCAGGGCGGCGACGAAATCAACCTTCCCCGGCCGGGTGCGAACTACGGCTGGCCGGTTGTCAGCTACGGCGAGAACTATGGCGGTGGCCCGGTGGGTTCGGGCCAGAGCAGCCAGGCCGGGCTGGAGCCGCCGCTGCACTACTGGGTGCCGTCGATTGCGCCATCGGGCATGGCTTTTTTGACCAGCGACAGGTATGGCAAGACCTGGCAAGGCAATCTGTTTGTCGGCTCGCTCAAGTTTGGCTACCTGGCCCGGCTGGAGCTGGCCGAGCCCTTTCGCGGCACCGTGCGCCGGGAGTCCAGGCTCCTTGAAGGCGCCGGGCGCATCCGTGATGTGCGCCAGGGCCCTGACGGCCTGCTGTATGTCCTGACGGACAGCGGCAACGGCCGGCTGATCCGGTTGCTGCCGGTGTGAGCCCGGGCGCATACCGATAATGCAGGCTGCAACCTTTACAAGACACCCATGAACCCTGCATTCAGAGACCAACTGTTCGAGGCCGCAGAGCAGGCCGCCTTTCCGGCCGAGCCGCTGTTCGACGAAGCGAGCGGCGCGACAACCTTTGACGCCGAAAGCACCGCCGTGATGGCGCGCCTGTTTGACCTGTTCGGCGTG
>NCGI01000170.1 GCA_002256925.1 Polaromonas sp. 28-63-22 | reverse complement strand
CCGCTGCTGGGCGAGCATACGGACGAGGTTCTGGCCGAGTTGGGCTACTCGAAGGAGCAGATCGCTGCCATACACACCGCCGGTGCCGTCTAAGGCGACATCGGGTTGAAGTGTCCCCAGCACTTCAGGGGCTAGCAAAGACGGCGTTCAAGATGGGCGCCGTCTTCGCTTGACGCCACGTTTTTCAGCCTTCAAGGAGCAGCCCTCATGCAATCAGCCATTGACTTCAAGCAGCTCGTGGAACAAATCGGCGATGCCATCGTGGCCTCCGATGCCAGCGGAGCCATCACGCTGTGGAACCCGGCGGCCAGCCGCATGTTCGGTCACACCGAAGCGGAAGCTTTGGGCCAGTCGCTCGATTTGATTATTCCGCAGCGCCAGCAACAGCGCCATTGGGACGGCTACCGAAAAACCATGGAGACGGGCATCACCAAGTACGGCAATGACGTACTTCGCGTTCCTGCCGTGCACAAGGACGGGCATACGCTGTCCATCGCGTTCACGGTCGCCATGCTCTACACGCCAGACAAAAAAGTAGCCGCCATCGTTGCGGTCATCCGTGACGAAACCACGCGCTTCGCCGAGGAACGCAATCTGCGCAAACGCCTCACGGAACTTGAAAGCCAGAATCCGGCTGCGCCCGCCCCATGACGCCGCTGATGCGCCGCGCACGCGGTGAATAATGGGGATCTGGGTGCCAGACGCCAGGACCTTTCTGCCATCTTTAGGCGTTGGCGCGACCAGGCCCCTTTAACTTTGGAGCAGGTTCTTCCCATGACTACAGGGCTGCGGCGCATCGCATCGTTGACCTCACGCAGTTGCAGGCCAGGCCTGGAGGAACGCCGCGATGTGCGTGCTTCGGTGCCGATGCCAGCAAGGCGGCGCCCACCGAAACCGGGTACAGCGTCGCGGCCCGGGGCCCGCTTGTCGATATCCCCAGCCCAGACATGGTCTATCTCGCTCGCGATGCTGAAGCAAACACTCGATGCATTTGAATACAAGGAATCCAGAGAGCAAGGACGTCCCGGACGAACTTGTGATGGATTGCGATGCGCGCTACTACCCTACCCTGCCCCGCCTTGCCAACGTTCACCTGGTTACGGCGTTCGCGCCACCACTGCCTAACGGCCACTACAACCCCAGCAACCGACACCCGCCCATGAACTACCCGATCATTCCCATCGCCGTGCAAGACGCAGCCAGGCAACGAAAGCGCGAGGCGCCCAAGGGCCGTCGCGTGGACCCGGCAGCCCTGGCCGACGTGCAGCGCCTGCTCGGCAGCGAATCGCGCCAGCCCGACCTTCTCATCGAGCACCTGCACAAGATCCAGGATCACTATCGGCATCTGTCGGCGGCGCATCTGACGGCGCTGGCCCATGAAATGCGCATGGCGCAAACCGAGGTCTATGAAGTCGCCACCTTCTACCATCACTTTGATGTGGTCAAGGAAGGCGAAGCAGCGCCTGCCGCGCTGACGGTGCGCGTATGCGATGGTTTGTCCTGCGAAATGGCCGGCGCCAAAGACTTGCTGGCAAAACTTCCCGCCCTGCTGGGCCGCGACGTCCGCGTCATCCCGGCGCCCTGTATTGGTCGCTGCGAGCAGGCGCCCGCCGCCGTGGTGGGACAAAACCCGGTGCCGAACGCAACGTGCGATCTGGTGGCCTCCGCTGTCGCAGAGGGCGCAACCAGGCACCTGCCCGAGCCCTTCATGGATCTGGCCGCCTACCAGGCCAAGGGCGGTTACGCCCTGCTCCAACAATGCGCCGCCGGCGAGCGGGATGTCGAGGCGGTCATCTCGGCGATGGAAAACTCCAGCCTGCGCGGGCTGGGTGGCGCCGGCTTTCCGACCGGCCGCAAGTGGCGCATCGTCCGCGCCGAACAGGGTCCGCGCCTGATGGCCGTGAATATTGACGAAGGCGAACCCGGCACCTTCAAGGACCGCTTCTACCTCGAAACCGATCCGCATCGCTTTCTGGAAGGCATGCTGATCGCCGCCTGGGCCGTTGGCATCGAGTCCATCTACCTGTACCTGCGCGATGAATACCACGGTTGCCGCGCCCTGCTCGAAACCGAACTTGAAAAACTCCGCGCCGCGCCGCCCATCGCCAACATGCCGCAGATCTTGTTGCGCCGTGGCGCCGGGGCCTACATTTGCGGCGAAGAGTCCGCGATGATCGAATCGATCGAGGGCAAACGCGGCATGCCGCGCCTGCGGCCGCCCTACGTCGCACAAGTCGGCCTGTTCGGCCGGCCGACGCTGGAACACAACTTTGAAACGCTTTTCTGGGTGCGCGAGATTCTTGAAAAAGGCGCCGACTGGTTTGCCTCCCAGGGTCGCCATGGCCGCAAGGGACTGCGCTCGTTCTCGGTTTCAGGCCGGGTCAACAGCCCCGGCGTCAAGGTGGCACCGGCCGGCATCACGATTCAGGAATTGATCGACGAGCATTGCGGTGGCATGCAGGCTGGCCACACCTTCTATGGCTACCTGCCGGGTGGCGCATCGGGCGGCATATTGCCTGCCTCCATGAACACCATTCCGCTGGACTTCGATACCTTGCAACCCTACGGGTGTTTCATTGGTTCAGCCGCCGTGGTAGTGCTTTCTGACAAAGACACGGCCGTCGGCGCAGCGCGCAACACCATGCAATTTTTCAAGCATGAGTCTTGCGGGCAGTGCACACCGTGCCGTGTCGGCACAGCCAAGGCGGTGCACCTGATGGATCAACCCAAATGGGACCTGCCATTGCTGGCCGACCTGTCACTGGTCATGCGCGATGCGTCCATCTGCGGCTTGGGGCAGGCTGCTCCCAACCCCATCGACTGCGTCGTCAAGTATTTTCCCCACGAACTATGAGCCACGTTGCTGCGCCCTTCGTGTCGTGGGCTGCCCTCCGGACTGGGCTTGCCTCGCCTGGGGCGGTCCGGCAAAAAACTAATCCTGTCGATTCAAAGGACCCATCATGAACGCCATCACCCGACAAGAACTCGCGGAGCTGGAAGCCCCGTTGGTCAGCTTCAGCCTCAACGGCCGGGAGGTTACCGGAAAGGCGACAGAAACCCTGCTGCAGATCGCTGACCGCGAGGGCGTCGAGATTCCCCGCCTGTGTTACATGGAAGGCCTGGAGGCTGTGGGCAACTGCCGCTCCTGCATGGTCGAGATCAATGGCGAGCGCGTGCTCGCACCGTCATGCTGCCGCTTCCCGACGCAGGGTATGAAAGTCGTCACCGACAGCGAGCGTGCGGTGGCTTCCCAAAAGCTGGTGCTTGAGCTGCTGCTGTCCGACATGCCCGAGAAAGAGTACACGCGCCACAACGAGGTCGATCAGTGGGCCGCCAAAATCGGCGTCGGCAAGCCGCGTTTTGCGGCACGCCAGCAGGTCCGCCAGGACCTGACGCACCCTGCCATCGCCGTCAACCTTGACGCCTGCATCCAGTGCACGCGCTGCCTGCGCGCCTGCCGCGACGAACAGGTCAACGACGTGATCGGGCTGGCCTTCCGGGGTGACCACGCCAAAATCGTTTTCGACATGGACGACCCGATGGGCGCATCAACCTGCGTGGCCTGCGGCGAGTGCGTGCAGGCCTGCCCGACCGGCGCGCTGATGCCGGCGCGCGAGGCGGCGCTGGTCGTCCCGGACAAGCAGGTCGAGTCGGTCTGCCCGTACTGTGGCGTCGGCTGCCAGCTGACCTACAACGTCAAGGACGACAAGATCCTTTTCGTCGAAGGCCGCGACGGCCCGGCCAACCACAACCGGTTGTGCGTGAAGGGCCGCTACGGCTTCGACTACGCGCACCACCCGCAACGCCTGACCGTGCCGCTGATTCGCCGCGCCGACGCACCCAAAACCGGTGACTTCGTGATGGACCCGGACCGCGTGATGGACGTGTTCCGCGAAGCCAGTTGGGAAGAAGCGCTGGCGTTCGCCGGCGGCAAGCTCGCCGCCCTCCGCGACCAGCATGGCAAGAAATCGCTGGCCGGCTTCGGTTCTGCCAAGGGCAGCAACGAGGAAGCCTACCTGTTCCAGAAGCTGGTGCGCACCGGCTTTGGCAGCAACAACGTGGACCATTGCACGCGCCTGTGCCATGCCTCGTCCGTGGTCGCCTTGCTCGAAGGCATTGGTTCGGGCGCCGTGTCCAACCCGGTGATGGACGTGACCAAAGCCGACGCCGTGTTTCTGATCGGTGCCAACCCGACGGTGAATCACCCGGTCGCCGCCACCTGGATCAAGAATGCGGTGCAGAACGGCACCCGGCTGGTCGTGCTTGACCCGCGCCGCTCGGACCTGGCGCGTGTGGCGCACCGCTTCCTGCAGTTCAAACCCGACACCGACGTCGCCCTGCTCAACGCGATGATGCACGTCATCGTCACCGAAGGCCTGGTCAATGAGGCCTTCATTGCCAGCCGCACCATCGGCTACGACGAACTGCGCAAGAACGTCGAAGGCTACAGCCCCGAGGCGATGGCGCCGATCTGCGGCATCGACGCCGACACCATACGCTATGTGGCGCGTCTCTATGCCACGTCAAAGGCGTCGATGATTCTTTGGGGCATGGGCGTGTCGCAACACGTGCACGGCACCGACAACGCGCGCTGCCTGATTGCGCTGGCGCTGATGACCGGGCAGATCGGTCGTCCCGGTACCGGCCTGCATCCCCTGCGCGGCCAGAACAACGTTCAGGGCGCCTCCGATGCGGGATTGATCCCGATGATGTTCCCGGACTACCAGCATGTGTCCAGCCCGGCAGTCCGCGCCCGCTTCGAGAAAGCCTGGTCGGTTCCGGCGGGCTCGCTGGACGACCAGCCCGGCCTGACGGTGGTTGAAGTCATGCACGCCATCAAGTCGGGCGGCATTCGCGGCATGTATGTGATGGGCGAGAACCCCGCCATGTCCGACCCCGACGCCAACCACGCCCGCGACGCGCTGGCTGCCCTCGACCACCTTGTCGTGCAGGATATTTTCCTCACGGAAACCGCCTACCTGGCCGACGTCATCCTGCCGGCCAGCGCCTTTCCGGAAAAAACCGGCAGCTTCACCAATACCGACCGGCTGGTGCA
>NCGI01000169.1 GCA_002256925.1 Polaromonas sp. 28-63-22 | reverse complement strand
GCAAGTTATTCAAGCAGGGGCCGCGGAACCGGCTTAGCCGGGCCGCAGGCGCAGCGGCCCCCTCGGGGGGCAGGGAGTTACACGCAGTGAACGACCGTGGGGGTCAGTCTGTGCCCACCAGCAACCCGGCCCCCGCCAGCGCTGCAGCGTAACGCGCCACGCCATGGCTTTCCTGGGCCTGTGCGGGTGTGACGGGCTGCAGGTCCTGGCCGAACTTGGGCCGGCGCGCGTCAAGCACACGTGCTGCGCCGTGCGTCTTGATGAGGGCCTCGGTCTGGCTGCACAGGTTGGTCTGGGCCAGCAGCGTGACCACCTCGTCGCCTTCGCGGTGCAGCGACGGCACCACCTGACCGAACACTTTCTCGGACCACTTGCGGCGCCAGCCGTCCCGCGCACTGTGGGTCACAAACTTGCTGACGTGATGCGTCACGCGGGGCGCGCAGCCAACCACGATCCAGCGGGTCGGGCCCTGCGGCTGACCCGCCGGCAGCATAGGCTGCAGCAGCTGCAGCGCGTAGTGGGCATCGTCTACGTAAACAATGATGTTGTCCATGAATGGCTCCTTGGGTTATCGACGTTTTAAAGGAAGGCTCGCTCGAAAAAAATCTCAATCAGAATCGGGGCCACGTGACGGTCAATTGGCAAACGCGTCGTGGTCGTCACGTCCGCCGGGCCGGCGCGAAGGCCGGCTGGCCCACCAGCCCGCGCCCAGCACACCGGCAATGGCCGCTGCGTAGGTGACCCACTGCGCCACGGTGTGCAGCGTTTCGCGCGAGGCGAGGTCAGCCGAGCCGCCGTAGATTGGCGCAAGCAACTCTTCGCTGACGATCATCTTGGCGGCGGTAAAGGCCAGTACGGCCGCGCCGAGCTTGATGATGATGGGGAAACGCTCGACCATCTTGAGCACCAGCGTGCTGCCGAACACCACAATCGGTACGCTGATCAGCAGGCCAATGATGACGAGGTCAAACGAGCCCTGCGCTGCACCGGCGACGCCAAGCACGTTGTCGATACCCATCAGCGCGTCGGCCACCACGATGGTCTTCATCGCGCCCCAGAAGGTGCTGGCAACAGGGCCGTCATGCCCGCCGTCGCCGGTGTCAGCCAGCAGCCTGTAGGCAATCCAGAGCAGACCCAGACCACCGACCAGCATCAGGCCTGGAATCTGCAGCAGCCACACGACGGCCACGGTCATGGCGGAGCGAACCGCGATGGCGCCGACGGTGCCCCAGATGATGGCTTTTTTCTGCAGCTGGGGCGGCAGACTGCGTGCGGCCAGCGCAATCACGATGGCGTTGTCGCCAGCCAGCACCAGATCGATCAGGATGATGGCCAGCAGGGCTGACCACCACGGTGTTGTAAATAGTTCCACGTTCGCACTCCAGTTCAAGACTCAGACAGGAAGCCCGTGGTGACGGACTTCCGCGTTCGTTGAAACCGGACAGGAATGGAAAAGGCAGGCTGGTTGCCGCAAACGCCCCGACCGAACCTGTACAGGTTTCAATCGAAGGTCTGGCTCGACATGCAGTGTCGCTGCATGCCCAACAAGCCGGAAGTGTGAACTTCGTAATGACGACTTGTCGAAGCGGCTTTGCTGTGGTGTCTGTTATCGAGGAATGCAGCAAAGTGAGGGAGTTACTCCCCTTCGTGAGCAGATTCTAACAACAGAACCTGAATTTTTGCAACAGCCAGTCTGTAGGCGCGGGCGCACAAGCCCGGCAGGCTGACGTGAGGCAGGGCGACGCCCGATGCGCAGAGGCGACCGGGGCCGCCGGCTCTGGCCGATAATGACAGGCCGCGTCAAGGCAGCCGGCCTCACCGCGCTCAAGCGGGCTGCGCGAGCCGCTACTGCACCTTCCCAACACCGCAACCATGCCCGGCATCCACATCACCGATATCGAAGCCGCCATCAACCACTGGCGCGAAAAAAAACCGTCGCCGGACGGCATCACGCTGGCGCCGGAGCTGCGCGCGCTGGCCGAAGTGTATGCCCTGCTGGTTTTCTACCACGAGGACGAGGCCGACGAGCGCAGCTTTCCGCCCGCCGCGCTCGCCGCCTGGCTGGCCTGGTACGACACGACGGCCGACACGCCCTGCATTGCCATCTGCTCGACCAGCCAGGGCGACGCGATGTGCAAGGGTTGCGGCCGTAGCTTCGACGAAGTACAACACTGGCCGGCCATGACGCCCGCCGAAAAACGCAGCACCTGGCGGCGCATCACGCTCGACGCCACAGCCTGGCGCTTCGGCCGCTACGCTGACCGGGCGCTTGAGAAGTCCTGAATCACCGGTTTTCGGATTTTTTCAAGCGTTTCAGGCCTGTAGCCCAAGCATCACCTGCGCCAGCAGCTATACATTTAATAGCGCCTGGGTCTCTACACACTACACTCGTCCCATGCTCCGCCTGACGCACGCACCCAACATTGCCATCGCCGCGCTGTGGGCTGACGCCTTGCAGCAGGCCGGCATGCCCGCCAGTGTGCAGCGCTATTACCTGGGCAGTGTGGCCGGCGAATTGCCGCCCGACCAGTGCCAGCCCGAGATCTGGCTGACGCATGCCGAACACGAGGCACGGGCCAGGGAACTGCTGCACAGCCTGCAAAACATGCCGCAGCGGCGCTGGCTCTGCGTGTGCGGGGAAACGGTCGAAGGCGGGTTTGAGCAGTGCTGGAACTGCGGCACAGACATGCCGGCCGCGACGCGTTGATTGTCTAGACGCTTCGGGCCAGTTCAGCCGCCAGGCCGATGTAGCTGGCCGGCGTCATGGCCAGCAGGCGCTGCTTTTCGGGCTCGGGAATGTCCAGTGAACGGACCAGGGCGTGCAGCGCTTCGGCGGTGACGGTTTTGCCGCGCGTGACGTCCTTGAGCTTTTCGTACGCGCCCTGCACACCGTAGCGGCGCATCACGGTCTGGATCGGTTCGGCCAGCACTTCCCACGACGCGTCGAGGTCGTCGGCCAGCGCTTCCTGGTTGAGTTCGAGCTTGCTCAGGCCGACGCCGAGCGAGGTGTAGGCCAGCACCGCATAACCGAGCGCCACGCCCATGTTGCGCAGCACGGTGCTGTCGGTCAGGTCGCGCTGCCAGCGGCTGATCGGCAGCTTTTCGCTCAGGTGCCGCAGCAGCGCGTTGGCCAGGCCCAGATTGCCCTCGGCGTTCTCGAAGTCGATCGGGTTGACCTTGTGCGGCATCGTGCTGGAACCGATTTCGCCGGGTTTGAGGCGCTGCTTGAAGTAACCCACGCTGATGTAGCCCCAGATGTCGCGGGCCAGGTCGATCAGGATGGTGTTGGTGCGCGCCACGGCGTCGAACAGCTCGGCCATGTAGTCGTGCGGCTCGATCTGGATCGTGTAGGTCTGGAAATGCAGGCCCAGGCCCAGCGGCTCGGGCGTTTCGATGACGCGGCGGCTGAAGGCCTGCCAGTCGAAGTCGGGCCAGGCCGAGAGGTGGGCGTTGTAGTTGCCGACAGCGCCGTTCATCTTGGCCATCAGCGGAATGCCGGCGATTTTTTCGCGTGCCGTGGTCAGGCGGCTCACCACGTTGGCAATTTCCTTGCCGACGGTGGTGGGGCTGGCGGTCTGGCCGTGCGTGCGGCTGAGCATGGGTTCGGCCGCGTGCGTGTGCGCCAGCGTGCGCAACTGGGCGATCAGCTTGTCGAGCGCCGGCAGCAGCACCTGTTCGCGGCCGTTTTTGAGCTGCAGCGCGTGGCTGGTGTTGTTGATGTCCTCGCTGGTGCAGGCAAAGTGGACAAATTCGCTGGCGCCCTGCAGCTCGGGCCGGGCCTCGAACTTCGACTTGATCCAGTACTCGACGGCCTTGACGTCATGGTTGGTGGTTTTCTCGATTTCCTTGATGGCCAGGCCATCGGCTTCGGAGAAGTTTTTGACCAGGCCCAGCAGGTAGGTGCGGGCGCCCGGGCTCAGCGGCTTGAACTCGGCAAAACCGGCGTCCGACAGCGCGATGAACCACGCCACCTCGACCTGCACGCGCCGCTGCATGTAGCCCTGCTCGGACATGATGGGCCGCAGCCCGCCAAGCTTGCCGGCGTAGCGGCCGTCCAGCGGCGACAACGCGCTGATCTGCGAAAAAGGGGCCGGTGTACGGGAGGAAGGGGCGGCAGAAGAACTCATGCGGCAATTGTAGGCGGGGCGCATCGGCGCGGGCGGGCGCCGCCGGGTGGGGGCGGGCGCGGCTGGCCCGGCCGCCCGGGGGCGCGCTTGAAGTCGATAGAATGCGTTTTACCCTGACCACGACACAAGCATGACCATGAAACTTATCGGCTCCGCCACCAGCCCCTACGTGCGCAAGGTTCGCATCGTGATGGCCGAGAAAAAACTCGACTACCAGCTGGTGCTCGAAGACGTGTGGGCCGCGAACACCACGATAGGCGCCTCCAACCCGCTCGGCAAGGTGCCGTGCCTGGTGATGGAAGGCGGCGAGGCGGTGTTTGACTCCCGCGTGATCGTGGAATACCTCGACACGCTGTCGCCAGTGGGCAAGCTCATTCCGACGCAGGGCCGCGAGCGCGCGGAAGTCAAGACCTGGGAAGCCCTGGCCGACGGCCTGATCGATGCCGCCATCCTGGCGCGGCTCGAAGCCACCTGGGCCGGCCGCAGCGCCAAGGAGCGCAGCGAGGCCTGGATCGCGCGGCAAATGGCCAAGATTGACGCCACCCTGAAAGCCATGAGCACGGGCCTGGGCGACAAATCGTTTTGCAGCGGCATTCATTTCAGCCTGTCCGACGTGGCGGTGGGCTGCGCGCTGGGCTACCTCGACTTCCGCTTTGCCGACGTGGCGTGGCGCGACACCTACCCCAACCTGACCCGCCTGCAGGACAAGCTGGTGCAGCGCGCAAGCTTCGTGGAAACGCTGCCGCCCTGATTTCTCAAGCCAAATAGGCCTGCAGCCCAATCAGTACCTGCGCGAGAAGCTATTAAAACGATAGCGACTTCAGGCCGCTGACTTCAGCTTACTGATTGGCCCGCCGCTTGAGCCAGCGCATCAGGCCACCCAGCAGCGGCAGCTTTTCATACAGCTCCTCCGCCGCGTCCCAGTAGTCGCGGTGAAA
>NCGI01000168.1 GCA_002256925.1 Polaromonas sp. 28-63-22 | reverse complement strand
CCGGCTGGGCATGCCCGGACTGCGGCGTGGCCAAGGCTGAGTTCGAAGTCGTGGAAATCTGAGCGGCCGGTGCTGCCGTAAAAGTCAAAGGCGCTGCACCTCTTTTGCGTAGATTCCCTTACCCGGCAGGCGCCGTGGACGCAAGGTCAGCGGCCTACAATCGAAGGCACTAGAAGTACACGGACGGTCGCGACGACCGTTTCTGCCGGAGACCTTTCGCATGCCCACAACCACCCCACCCGCGCATTCCACGCCTGACCACCTGGACGAAAAGCGCATTGAACTGCGCCGCGCCGCGCTGGAATACCACCAGTTTCCGACGCCGGGCAAGCTGCAGATTGCCGCCACCAAGCAGCTGACCAACCAGCGCGATCTGGGACTGGCGTACACCCCGGGCGTTGCCGCGCCCTGCGAAGAAATCGTGCGCGACCCGAACGCAGCCTTCAAGTACACCAGCCGTGGCAACCTGGTGGCCGTGATCACCAACGGCACGGCGGTGCTGGGCCTGGGCAACATCGGCCCGCTGGCGGCCAAGCCGGTGATGGAGGGCAAGGCGGTGCTGTTCAAGAAGTTCGCCGGCATCGACGTGTTCGACATCGAGATCGACGAGTCCGACCCGGCCCGGCTGGTGGACATCATTGCGTCGCTGGAGCCAACCTTTGGCGCCATCAACCTCGAAGACATCAAGGCGCCCGACGGCGCCGCTGCGCTGGCCTGCCTGGGGCTGCTGGTCAAGCTCGGCATTCCGCGCGAATGCATTTTTGTCACCGATCTGGCCGGCGTGGTGTACGAAGGCCGTACCGAGCTGATGGACGAGGACAAGATCCAGTTTGCGCAAAAGACCTCGGCCCGCACGCTCAATGAGGTCATCGAAGGCGCCGATATTTTCCTCGGGCTGTCGGCGGGCGGCGTGCTGAAAAAAGAGATGGTCCAGAAGATGGCGGCCCGGCCCATCATCTTTGCGCTGGCCAACCCGAACCCCGAGATCACGCCGGAAGACGTCAAGGCCGTGCGCGACGACGCCATCATGGCCACCGGACGCAGCGACTACCCGAACCAGGTCAACAACGTCCTGTGTTTTCCGTACATCTTTCGCGGTGCGCTCGACGCCGGCGCCTCGACCATCACGATCGAAATGGAAATCGCGGCCGTGCACGCGATTGCCGAGCTGGCCCAGGCCGAGCAGAGCGAGGTGGTGGCGGCCGCCTATGTGGGTGAAAAGCTCGCTTTCGGCCCGGAGTACCTGATACCGAAACCGTTTGATCCGCGCCTGATGACGAAGATCGCGCCCGCCGTGGCGAAGGCTGCGGCCGACAGCGGCGTGGCCCAGCGCCCGATCACCGACTGGGACGCCTACCGCGAGAAGCTGCAGAGTTTTGTCTATGCCTCCGGCACCGTGATGAAGCCGATTTTCGCAGCGGCAAAAACTGCCGCGCGCAAGCGCATTGCGTATGCCGAGGGCGAAGAAGAACGTGTGCTGCGCGCCTGCCAGATCGTGGTGGATGAGAACCTGGCGCGCCCGACGCTGATCGGTCGCCCGGCGATCATCGCGCAGCGCATCGAGAAGTTCGGCCTGCGGCTCAAAGAAGAGCTGGACTACGACGTCGTCAATGTCGAGCAGGACCACCGCTACCGCGACTTCTGGCAGACCTACCACCGCATCATGGAACGACGCGGCGTGACGGTGCAGATGGCCAAGATCGAGATGCGCCGCCGCCTGACGCTGATCGCCGGGATGTTGCTGCACAAGGGCGATGTCGATGGCCTGATTTGTGGCACCTGGGGCACCACCACGCACCATCTTGATTACCTCGACCAGGTCATCGGCAAACGCGAGGGCGTCTGCACCTACGCCGGCATGAACGGCCTGCTGCTCCCCGGACGCCAGGTGTTCCTGGTCGATACCCACGTCAACTACGACCCGACGGCCGAACAGCTGGTCGAGATCACCACCATGGCGGCCGAAGAAATGATGCGTTTCGGCATCAAGCCCAAAGCGGCCCTGCTGTCGCATTCCAACTTCGGCTCGTCGAACCAGCCGAGCGCGCTGAAGATGCGGCGCGTGCTGGCGTTGCTGCGCGAAAAAGCGCCGTGGCTGGAAGTTGACGGCGAGATGCACGGCGATGTGGCGCTGGACGCCGCCGCGCGCGGCACCATCATGCCCAACAGCACGCTCTCGGGTGAGGCCAACCTGTTGGTACTTCCCAACATTGATGCGGCCAATATCTCCTACAACCTGCTGAAGACAGCGGCTGGCGGCAACATTGCCATTGGCCCGGTCCTGCTGGGTGCCAACAAGCCGATGCATATCCTCACCGCCAATGCAACCGTACGCCGCATTGTCAACATGACAGCCTTGACAGTTGCCGATGCCAACGCCGCACGGTAAGCCTTAAAACGATAGTTTGCGCTAACTTTATGGCACTGCTCGCGGCACGGGCATTGCCTAAAGTTTCAGCAGGGCCTTGCGCTCCGGAATCAAATCTGGGACACTAACGCACTTGAATTTTCAGGGTTTACCCGACAAATTAAAGAAATCGGAATGATCCGAGTGGGTTCGCTGGATTTCAGGAAAGGCATGTTCATGGGGCGCAGTTTCTCGCGCGGGCAGTGGGGCGGTTGGGGTGCAGTTCGGTCAGCCGTGACAAGGCAGGGGGTTCACGCCTTCGGGCTGATGGCCCTGGTGGCCGGTCTTTTGCTGGCATCAAGCCCCGATGTGGTGCACGCCAGGGGTCCGTTTGCGGACCAGCCAACCCAGACGATCACCGCCCACCAGTTGCCGCCCCAGGGGCGCGACATGATGGCCCTGATTTATCAGGGTGGGCCTTTCAGACACGACAAGGACGGCGTGGTGTTCGGGAACCGGGAGCGAATCCTTCCCCTTCAGCCACGCGGTTACTACCGGGAATACACCGTCAGGACGCCCAATGAGCGTAGCCGGGGAGCCCGGCGCATCGTTTGCGGCGGCCCCCGGCCTGTTGCGCCCGATGCCTGTTATTACACCGACGATCACTATGCGAGTTTTCGCAAAATCGTTCAATAAACCGGACTGAGTTTGTTATTTTGACCTTTGATTCAACAGAAAGAGATGCGGAGATGGATACACCACTTCGTCGACCGCTTGGGACGCCTCCGCGCGCCCCGGGCGAACTGCCGCCACGCGGCACGGGCACTGACGCGCCCCTCAAGGGTGTGCGGCCAAACATCGTGCAGTCCATACGCGCTTTCCGCGTGCAGGACCTGCAGGATGCCGCCACGCACCTGAACCAGCATTTCCTGTATGCCAACCTGGGCAACGCCCAGAGCAAGCAGGACATTCTGGACATGATTGCGGCGCAGTACACCTTCCCGGCCCACTTCGGCAAGAACTTCGACGCGCTGTACGACTGCATGACCGACCTGGTGCACAAGTCGGGCCCGCAGCCGGGTTTCATCGTGGTGCTGGAGCAGATTCCGGCGCACGCCAAGTTTGACAAGGAAGCGCGCGAGCAACTGCTCGACATCTTCCGGGATGCAGCGGACTACTGGGCGGATCGAAAGATCCCGTTCAGATGCTTCTATTCTTTTCTGTAGCCCGCTCCCCAGACATTGGCCAAGGGGATCGGGCGATAGAGGCCCAGCAGACAGTAGAAGGCGAAGAACCCATGCCTACCGACAAACTGGTAGATGTGTCACCGCTTGCCTTGCGGATGAGCAGTCCGTTCAATGCCGGCTACTGGCTAGCCGCTGCCTGAAGCGCGCGTTCACGACGCGTTTTCAGCCAGCCATGAAAAAGCCCGCCTAGCGCGGGCTTTTTTTCGTCTGAACGCAGTCTGAAACGGCGTTTTACAAGCCTTTCAGGGTGCCAGGCCAGGTGAATCGTGCGCGGATAGCTATTGTTTTCATAGCGTCTGCAGTCCGGGAATCAACCGGCGGTTTGCGCCACCTGCTGCGCCAGTGCGATGTACTCGGCCACCGGCACCTCCTCGGCACGCCGCTGGGTGTCAAAAACCCCCGGAAACGCGCGCGCCGTCAGCCACTGGCCCAGTGAATGGCGCAGCAGCTTGCGGCGCTGGCTGAACGCCACCCGTACCAGCTCGCTGAGCAGGTTGACATCGATGGCGGCTGGCGCGGCATGCGGCACCATGCGGACGATGGCGCTGTCCACGCGCGGCGGCGGATCAAAACTTTGCGGCGGCACATGCAGCACGTTCTCCATCGCGTAGCGCCACTGCAGCATCACGCTGAGCCGCCCGTAGGCACTGGTCGAAGGCGTGGCCACCATGCGGTCGATGACTTCCTTTTGCAGCATGAAGTGCTGGTCTTCGATGACGTCAACAGCGTCGAGCAGGTGAAACAGGATCGGCGTGGAAATGTTGTAGGGCAGGTTGCCGACGACCCTGATCTTTGTTTTGTCTGCGTCTGCAGCCATGGAAGCAGCCAGCGCCACAAAATCCACCCGCAACACATCAGATTCAATGACTGTGAGCTGGGGGTTCGCGCGCAGTTGTCCGGCCAGATCGCGGTCCAGCTCAATGACGGTCAAATGTCCAAGCCGCTCAACCAAAGGCCGCGTCATCGCCGCCAGCCCGGGGCCGATCTCGACCATGCGCTGGCCCGCTTGCGGTGCAATCGCCTGCACGATGTCGTCGATGATGCTGCGGTCCGTCAGGAAGTGCTGGCCGAAGCGTTTGCGCGGGATGTGTTTCATGGGGTGAGCGTGCTGCCTTCGATGAAATTCAGCGTGGCAATGCTATGAATTTAAGAGCTGGTGGCGCAGTGATTCAGTGGGCTACAGGGCGATTCGGTGTGGTTACGCGATGCGTGAGCCCGCTTTGAACGCAACAGGCATTCAAGCCCGGCTGAGCTTGTCGAAGGGCCGGGCCGCAGGCGCCGGGCTGCGAGACGCAGCCCTTCTGCGTGCCGTCCAAGCCTGCACTGCAGGCTCGGAGCCGCGGCACACAGCCCCCCCGGGGGGCAGGGAGTTACGCGAAGCGAACGACCGTGGGGGTACGCTTGAGGCACAAGCGTGGTAACCAAGTCCCTTCAAGCAGGGGCCGCGGAACCGGCTCTGCCGGGCCGCAGGCGCAGCGGCCCCCCCGGGGGGCAGGGAGTTACACGAAGTGAACGACCGTGGGGGCACTACTGAGGCGCTTCACGGTACTCGACATACGCGCGGCCGCGCACTTCCTGCAGCCACACGGCGTAGGCTTCCTCCAGCTTTTTCTCGCGCAGGATGTTGCGCGCCGCATCGCGCATTTCGCGCTGCGTCAGCTGGGTGTCCCGCCGCCCGGTGACCTGGATCAGGTGCACGCCGAAGCGGGACACCACGGGCTCGGAAATCCCGTTGACGGCCAGGCCGTTCATGGCTTTTTCAAACTCCGGAACAAACATGCCCGGATTGGCCCAGCCGAGATCGCCCCCCTCCTTGGCCGAGCCGTCGATGCTGTTTTCACGCGCCAGCGTCGCAAAGTCGGCCTGCCCGGCCTCGATGCGGCGTTTGAAGTCAGCCAGCTTTTTGATCGCGGCCGCTTCGCTTTGCTGCGGCGTGACCGGCAGCAGGATGTGGCGCGCATGGGTCTGCGTGATGGTGGTGGACGGCATGCCGGCCTGTTTTTTCTCAATCACCTTGAGCACATGAAAACCCGCGCCGCTGCGCAGCGGCCCGGCAATATCGCCCGTGCGCAGCTTGGCGGTGGCCTCGACGAACAGCGGCGGGTAGCGGTCGGCGCTGCGCAAGCCCATCTGGCCGCCGGCAGCGCGCGCGGCCGCATCGGAAAACTCATTGACCAGCGCCGTGAAGTCGGTGCCGGCGCGGGCGCGATCGGCGACCTGCTGCGCCTTGGCCTGCAGCGCGGCGACCTGTGCGGCGCTGGCGTTCTCGGGCACCGGCACGCGAATCTGGGCCAGGTTGAGTTCCAGCGCGGACGCGCCGGCCTTGCCTTCCTGCTCGCGCAGAAACTGGTCAATCTCCAGCTCGCTCACGGCGGCCTTCGGCTCGATTTCGCGCTGGCGCAGGCGGCTGACCATCAGCTCGTCGCGCAGATCGGACTTGAACTGGCTGTAGGCGATGCCGTCGGCGCGCAGACGCTGGCGCAATTCATCGACCGAAATCTGGTTTTGCCGCGCCACCGTCTGCACGGCGCCCTCGACCGCGCCGTCATCGACGCGAATGCCCGACTCGCGCGCCAGCTGAAGCTGTGCCTTGTCGGTGATGAGGCGTTCGAGCACCTCGCGCGCCAGTTCGGCGCGTGGCGGCATGGGCGCGCCCTGCTGGCTCAGTTGCTGCTCGGCGCGCAGCAGCTTGGTGCGCACTTCGCTGTTGGTGATGGGCTCGGAGTTGACCACCGCCACGATGAAATCAGCCTGGCGCTGGGTGCTGCCGGTGCTGGTCGAGGCACTGGCGCGCGGCGCCGCGTCCGGCAGCCGCAACTGGGTGGCCGCCTTCAGGCCCTGGGCCTGAAGCGGCGCCAGCGGCATCGCCAGCAGCGCGATCAGGCCCAGGGAGTGGGCCAGGGCCCGACGCAGGCGCGGCAGAACAACAAAACGGTAATTAGTCATAGGTGGTGAAGCGGCTCGGAGGCGTGATTTTCTCACGCAGGAACTGGTAGCGAGGAACATTGGTTCTGAGGGTTTCCAGCGGGCTGGCGCCGATGCGGGAAAAACCGATCAGCTCGAGCTGGAACAGGATGCGGGTGCCTGAATTCGTGATGCCGGTATTCGAACGCTGCAGCACCACGCGCCCGATCCAGCAGCAGCCTTCGTATTCCACGCCGACGACCGAATCGGTCATGCGTCTTTCCAGCGTGCTGTAGTTCAGGCGCCCTACCGCATAGTAGCGCCCCGGCCCCTGGCCCTGCCCGGCGCCGAGATCTCGGCCCTTGTCGCCCCAGAGGTCATTGATGGGCCACTGCCAGCCGATATCGATCTGCTCGCTGATGCCGCGCTGCCGGCGGAAGGCCGCACTGACGGTGCGGTAATGGCTCGGGTTGTAGCGCACCGCGAAGGCGCTGCGTTCGGACTGGCTGGTTTTCGGGTTGAACTGCACCGCACCATCAAACGACCACTGCGGCACCCAGTTGACCGACGTGCCGACCAGCAGGTCGCTGACGCGGTCGGTGGTCGGCAGCACGCCGGGCAGCGTGACTTTCTGGTCTTCAAAACGCAGCCGCTGCGCGACGCCGAAGCGCACCGCTTCGCCGCCGGTGGCCGGGTTCAGCAGGCGCGAGGTGACGCCCAGCGTGAGCAGGTTGGCGTCTGAAATGCGGTCGTTGCCGACGAACGCGTTTTCGGTGAAGACGGTGGCAAAGTTGAAATCGGTGGCGGCCGAGTCGTAGTTGGGCAGCAGGCTCTGGTCGCGAAACGGCGTGCGCACATAGAAGGCGCGCGGCTCCAGCGTCTGGGTGAAGTTGCGGCCGAACAGGCTGGCGTTGCGCTCGAACTGGAGCCCGGTGTCCAGGCTGAAGGTGGGCACCACGCGCGAGGCCGTGCGCAGGCCGTTGCCCAGCGGCGCGTCGAATTCATAACGCGTGGCGTGCAGCTGCACTTTGGGTGTGATGAAGCCCGCCGGAAACAGCCACGGCCGGGCCAGCTGGGCCCGGCTGAACGCGCGGTTGCTGTTGGGCTGGCCGGTCAGCGCGCGGTCGGCCTCAAAACGCGTGTAGTCGCCCTCCAGCGACCAGTCAAACCCGTTACCCAGGCCCGCCAGCGGCGCATCGACCCGCGTGTAGTTGGCCGTGAATTGCGGCAGGCGGTCGTACGGCGGCGTGATGGGCGCGCTGATATCCTGCAGCGTTTGCCATTTGAGTGTGCGTGCCGCCGCTGAAAAATACCCGCGCCCCCAGGTCACGCTGGCGTCCTGGGCGAACAGGCGCGGTGTCAGCGAGTTGCCGCTGGCCGTCAGGTCGCGCCAGTAGTTCTGGTCGCTGACGCGGTTGAGGTTCAGGTTCAGGCCGACGTCGCCAATGGCCTGGATGCCCGTGTCCACCGTGCCGGTGTGCTGCAGGCCATACGACCAGCGATCGCGGTCGCGCAGCTTGTCGCCCGGCAGGACATTGGCGCGCAAGATGCCCCGGTAGCGCGGGTCGAGGTAGCGAAATTCCCCGGCGTAGTCGATGCCGCGCTTGGTCATGATGGCGGGCGAGAACGTGGCGTCGCGGTTGGGCGCAATATCGAAGTAATACGGCTGCCTGATCTCAAAGCCATTGACCGTGCCGACGTTGATGGTCGGCGGCAGCAGGCCCGATTTGCGTTTGTCGCTGAGCGGGAAGCTGACCTTCGGAAAGCCCAGGATGGGGACGTTCTTGAAGCGCAGCACGGCGCCGGTGGCCACACCCACTTCCTTGTCGAAATCGAAATCGACGCGGCTGGCGCGCAGCACCCAGTCCGGCTGCCAGCTGGCTTCGTTGCCGCGTTCGCAGGTGGTATAGGTGGCGCGGCGTGCCGTCATGTGCTGGTTGTCGATGAAATCGACCCGCTCGGCCTGGCCGTTGCCGCCGTTGCTCAGGAAGCGGTAGGTGGGCTGGGTGAAAAAACCCTCAAAGCGGTCGAGCTGGATTTCGAGTTCCGGCCCGTCGAACCGGTTGCCCGCGTTGTTGATGCGCACATTGCCACGGCTTTTCATCAGGTCGTCGGGCTGGTAGTACTCGATGCGGTCGGCGCGAATCGAGGTCGCGCCACGGCGTACTTCGGCGTTACCCTCAATCACGGTTTCCAGATCGGGCCGGCCCGACAGGCGGTCGCCAAACATGAAGGTCGGCCCTTCGCTGCCCGGCGTGCCTGGCACCTTTTCGGCAAGCTGGGGCGTCCCCTTGAGCTGCGCCGGGCTTTGCGCGCTGCCGGCTTCGGCGCTGGCAGGCGACGGCGCGGGCATAGGTGTGGGTGCCGGCGCGGGTGAGCCTGCCGGGGCCTGGGCATGCCCGGGGACGGTGTAGGACACGCCCAGCGCTGCGCACAGAACCAGTCGGCGTGCGGCCTGGGCAACGGGCGAAAGCGATAAAGGCGGAGAGGATGCGCGGCGCATCGGTTGTGTGAGATAAACCCGTTTGTAAAATCAATACTGCTACCAAGACTGATTATCCATGACGCTCCACCTTCGCTCGCCTCTGCGCCGACCTTCCCGGGCCCTCGCCCACCGCTGCGGCCGCGCCGCATGACCCACGCACCCCTGGCCTGGTCCGATCCCGCACGCCAACACGCTTTTGACGGCTGGTTTGCCACGGCCTGTGCGCAGCACCAGCTGCGGCCCGACAGTCTGCGGCTGGCCTCGGCCGACGCCAGTTTTCGCCGCTACTTCAGGGTTGACAGCCTCGACGCGGCGAGCAGCTGCATCATCATGGACGCACCGCCGGCGCAGGAAGACTGCGCACCGTTTGTCAAGGTGGCGACCCTGATGGGCGAGGCCGGCCTGCAGGCGCCGCGCGTGATGGCCTGGGACGAGCCGCTCGGCTTCATGCTGCTGACCGATTTGGGCGCGCAAACCATGATGGAGGTGATCGCACCGACCGCCGACGTGAATGCCATCGCCCAACCCACCGCCGCCCACCACGCGCTGTACATGCAGGCAGTCGAGGCGCTGATTCGCTGGCAGCTGGCGTCCAGGCCCGGGGTGCTGCCGCCCTACGACGACGCCCTGCTGTCGCGCGAGCTGGCGCTGTTTCCGGACTGGTATGTGGCGAAGCATCGCGGCATCGTGCTGACGGCCGGCCAGCAGGCCACGCTGGCTAAAGCCTTTCAGCAGATCAAGGCCAGCAGTTTGAACTCACTGGACGGTGCGCGAGTCTTCGTTCATCGCGATTTCATGCCGCGCAATCTGATGATAAGAACCGACCGCGTTGATGCTCCCTTGGGGCAAAGCCAGCCGGGGCCGCGGGACTGGCTTTGCCAGACCGCAGGCGCAGCGGCCCCCTCGGGGGGCATCCTTCGACACGCTCAGGACGATCGG
>NCGI01000007.1 GCA_002256925.1 Polaromonas sp. 28-63-22 | reverse complement strand
AGGTCGGTGATGTTCAGCGAATAGGCCACCAGCGAACCCGCGCCAGAACCCCGGCCTGGCCCGACCGGACAGCCATTGTTTTTGGCCCAGTTGATGAAGTCGCCCACAATCAAAAAGTAGCCTGGAAAACCCATCTTCAGGATCGTTTTGATCTCGAATTCCAGCCGCTCCACATACACGGGCCGCTTTTGTTCGCGCACTTCCTGCGGGTATAAATGTTTAAGTCGCGCCTCCAGGCCTTCAAACGACGCATGGCGAAAATACGCGTCAATCGGCAGCCGCACGCCGTCAACCGGTGGCGTGGGGTAATCCGGCAGCATCGGCTTGCCCAGCTCCAGCGTCAGGCTGCAGCGTTTGGCAATCTCCAGCGTGTTGGCCAGCGCCGAAGGCACATCGGCAAACAGCTCGCTCATCAGCGCTGCGGATTTGAAGTATTGCTCGCGGGTGAACTTGCGCACCCGCCGCGCATTGCCCAGAATTTCACCTTCGGCAATGCACACGCGCGCCTCGTGCGCCTCGTAGTCGTCATAGGTCAAAAACTGCACCGGGTGCGTCGCCACCACCGGCAGCTTCAGGCGCGCCGCCAGCTGAACGGCAGCGCTCACATGGCGCTCGTCGTCAGGCCGCTGGGCGCGCTGCAGCTCAAGGTAAAAACGGTGCGGGAAGATACCTCCGAGCCGCAGGGCGCACTCCATCGCGCGCGTGCCATCGCCCTGAACCAGCGCCTGCCCGACAGCCCCGCCCTGCGCGCCCGACAGGGCAATCAGCCCTTCGTTAAGCTCTTCCAGCCATTCGAGCTTCACGATGGCCTGGTCACGAAGCACATTTTTCGTCCATGCCCGCGTCAGCAGCTCGGACAGGTTCAGGTAGCCGCGATGGTTTTGCACCAGCAGCAGCAGACGCGCGGCCGGCGCACCTGGCTCCTTGCCCGGTGTCTCCACCCACACATCGGCCCCAATCAGCGGCTTCACCCCCGCGCCGCGTGCTTCGCGGTAAAACTTGACGGTGCCAAACAGGTTGCCCAGATCGGTGATAGCCAGCGCGGGCTGCCTGTCAGCGGCTGCGGCGGCGACGATTTCATCGATGCGGTTAGTGCCATCGACGACGGAAAACTCGGTGTGGATACGTAAATGGACAAACATGCGCCCATTTTAGGACCGCAACAGCTCACTCCTGCCCCTTAAAGACCCGACCGGGCCGCAGGACACCTGATGGTTCCGGCAAAGCGCTGTCCCTCGCACTTCAGGCTGTGGCACGCCTGATCGCCATTCGGCATGTTGTCTGACAAAGTTGCAGTTCCGGGCATGAAACCATCGTGAGCCGTTCAGGATGCCACGGCGTCCTTTTGAAGGACAACGCCCATGCCACCACCAAGCCAGGCGCTGCCAGCGCGAATCCCCTCGTCCGCACTTGCCGAGCGCTTTCTGAAGGTGCGCGGTCAAACAGAAAACCTCATAGCGCCCTTGAGCGCCGAAGATTGCCAGTTGCAATCGATGCCTGACGCCAGTCCCGCCAAGTGGCATCTTGCGCACATGACGTGGTTCTTCGAAACCTTTATTCTCGAAAAGTATGAATCGGGTTTCAAGCCTTTCGATGCAGACTTCAGGGTCCTGTTCAACAGCTATTACACCGGCATCGGCGACAGGTATCCACGCCCTCTGCGCGGGCTGATCAGCCGCCCGTCGCTCGGCCGGGTGCTTGACTACCGTCGCCAGGTCGATGAGCGGGTGTTGGCCCTGCTGGCGCAGGCCAGGCACGGTGATCAGCATGAACTGACCCAGCTCACCACGCTCGGGCTGCAGCACGAGCAGCAGCATCAGGAACTGCTGCTCACCGATATCAAGCATGCGCTGTCATTCAGCCCGCACGGGCCGGCGTATGCCAGGCGTTGGCCGCTGACGCGCACCCAGCCCGGGCCCCAGCGCTGGCACCGCTACGCGGGCGGGCTGGTACAGCATGGCTTCGATCCGGGACGTGACCACAGCTTCAGTTTTGACAACGAAACGCCCCGCCATACGGTCTACATCGCACCCTTCGAGATGGCCAGCCGTCTGCTCACCAACGGTGACGTGCTGGCCTTCATGGCCGATGACGGTTACAAGCGACCCGAACTGTGGCTTTCGATGGGCTGGGATTGGGTACAAGCCGGCCGGCGCGACAGGCCGCTGTATTGGCAAGCCACCGGGGACGCCAACCTGCACCGCAATTTCACACTGCAGGGCATGGTTGATGTGGACCCGAACACACCGGCATGTCACTTGAGCTACTTTGAGGCGGACGCGTTGGCGCGCTGGGCGGGCGCTCGTTTGCCGACCGAGTTTGAATGGGAGCTGGCTGCTCGCTCGCTGCCGCTTGGGGCCGAGTCGTCCGGAAATTTTGTCGAGCACGCCGCGTACCACCCGCTTCCGCTGCGCGGTGTCGATGAACACACGCCGGCGCAAATGTTCGGCGACGTCTGGGAATGGACGCAATCGAACTACAACCCCTACCCCGGCTACAAACCCTGGGAGGGCCTGGTCGGCGAATACAACGGCAAGTTCATGTGCAACCAGTTCGTCCTGCGGGGCGGCTCCTGCGCCACACCGCAAAGCCACTTTCGAACCAGTTACCGCAATTTCTTTCCACCAGACGCACAGTGGCAGTTCAGCGGCGTTCGCCTGGCGCGCGACGCCTGAACCGCTCGGCACGCGTTCAGCCGCCGAAAAACCTGCGTTCTGGCAGCGGGATGAACTCGGCGTCGCCAGGCACCTCGTCCCTGGTCTGGGTCAACCACGCGTCGCTTGCCTGCACGATGCGCTCCTTGCGGCTCGACACGAAATTCCACCAGATGTAGCGAGGGGCATCCAGCGCATCGCCGCCGATCACCATCAGCCGGGTGCGGGCGCTGCATTGCATCACGGTCGTCTGGCCGGGCATCAACAGGGCGAGCGTGCGCGCCGCCACCGGTTCACCATCGACCAGCACATCGCCGTCCACCGGATACACCGCGAGTTCTTCGGCCAGCGGCGGCAGTTCAAGCCGGCGGCCCGCAGCGACCATCACGTCGAGGTAAATGGTTTTCGAGAACGTCCTGACAGGCGAGGCCTGACCGAACGCCTCGCCAATCAACACCCGCACATCCGACTCGCCAACCTTGATCACGGGAATCGCCGCCGCCGGCGTGTGGATGAACGCTGGCGGCACTTCTTCGCTGGCTTGCGGCAGCGCGGCCCATAGCTGCAGACCGTGGTTGACGTAACGGGTGCCGCGCAAATCATCGGGAGCCCGTTCGGAATGCACGATGCCCTTGCCCGACGTCATCCAGTTGATGGCGCCCGGCTCGATACGCTGGCTGAAGCCCAGGCTGTCGCGGTGCATGATGGCGCCCTCGAACAGGTAGGTAACCGTTGCGAGTCCGATGTGCGGATGCGGCCGCACGTCATGGCTGGCGCCCGGCTCCACGCTCACCGGACCGAAGTGATCAAAGAATAAAAACGGCCCGACAGCCTGGCGCCTCGCCGACGGCAACAGCCGGCGCACTACAAAGCCGCCGCCCAGGTCCTTGTCGTGCCCGGTGAGCCTGAGCACCACGCTCACGGCATGCGCTCCATCTCGGTGGTGATTTCGGTGGTGACCTTGGTCATCAGCTTGTGCACCGGGCATTTGTCGGCCACGGCACGCAGCTCTGCAAGCTGCGCGTCGGTCAACGCACCCTTGACCTGCATGCGCGCCTTCAGCTTGTACACGCCGGCGCGCTCGCCTGAATCGTCACGCTCGATCACGTTGCAGATGTCATCGACAGGTATGCCTTTTTTTCGCGCATACCAGAGCACCGTCAGCGCCTTGCATGCACCCACCGCGGCGTCATACAGATCGTGCGGGCTCGGGCCGGCGTCGACGCCGCCATCGGTGGCATCCACGTCCGAGGTCAACTCGTGCGCGCGAATACGCACCGTCTGGGCCATGGCGCCTGGGGTTTTCAGTTTGAGCTCGATGGACATGCGGATCTCCGGTGGGGTATGGCCGTGTTGACGGTCGGGGTGGGATAGCGGAAAGGATCGAAGGGTAGTCCAGGCTGGTGGGGTATGCAGTGGATCAGCGACCAAGCCGGCCCGTCACCTCGGCCACGCGCTTGCCAAAACGTTCTGCGGTTTCGAGGTCACCGGCAAGCATTTCACTGGCGCCTGCGTCGGAAGGCGACTGCGCCATGGCGCCGCTGTAGGCACCGAGATAGTTGGGGTCGTTGCGCTGGGCCGCCTTGCTGTTGCTGGGCATCGCGCCGGTGCCGACCCACACCCCGCCGTGCTGCATGGCCAAAGTGAACAGATAGTGCACCGTTGAGAGCTTGTCGCCATTCATGCTGGCGCTGTTGGTGAAGCCGGCAAACATCTTGTCTTTCCAGCTCTGCGTGAACCACTGCTTTGACGATGCATCGGCAAACTTCTTGAACTGCCAGCTCACGCTGCCCATGTAGGTGGGTGAGCCCATGATGATCGCGTCGGCCGCTTCCAGCGCGTCCCAGCCACCCGCCGGCAGATTGCCTTCGGCATCAATGGCGACAAGCTCGGCGTCGGCGCCCCGGGCGACCGACTGCGCCATGCGCTGCGTGTGACCATAGCCCGAGTGATAGACCACAACAATTTTGGACATATTTTTCCTTCAGGGCAAAACAATGGGTGAAAAAACGAAAAAACAGGCAGCCGGAGGCAGACCCATCACGAAGCGCGCCGAAGCGGCCCCGAACGAACCGCCAGCCAGCCGACAGTCAGGCGCTGCGCTTGCCGTCAAAACTCCAGGCCCCGGCACCGAATGCGGCCACCAGAAGCAGGCCGCCCACGACGGCAATGTTCTTGAAGAAAGCCTGCTGCTGCTGCATCATCTGCTCGGCAGGCGCAGCCCAGTAGTTGTGAAAAATGAAGGTGATCACTGCCGTGAACACCGCAATACCCAGCGCCGCCCAGCGTGTTTGCCAGCCCACCAGCAGCAACAGGCCGAGGCCCAGCTCGACCGCGATGGCAATCGCCGCCGCAACCTCGGGCAGTGGCACACCCTTCGAGGCGATGTAGCCGGCAGTGCCTGCAAAACCGGCGATCTTGGCAAATCCGGCGGGCACGAACAACAGCGCAATCAATGCGCGTCCGGCGAGTGCCAAGGGGTTTTGAAGTGTTTGGAACATGATGAATCCTGACAAGTGGAATTAAAAAAAGGATTGAAGAAAAACAGCGTAGCTATGTAAAGCCAAAAAAAAATCAACGATTGACCATGCGACGTGACAGTATGGTCCAGCATCAGGGAAATTGCTGCCGGCGGGAACGGCCCGCACCGGCGCCCGGCCTTTCAGGGCGCCAGGTCAAACACCAGCACTTCGGCCGCCTTGCCGCCCTTGAGCTGCAGTTCGCCCTCAGACTGCAGGGCCGCCGCGTCACCCGCCTGCAGCACGCGCCCGTTGACCTCGAGCTGCCCGCTGACCAGATGCACGTAGGTCTTGCGCTTCGGGTCCAGCGCCAGCACGGCGCTCTCGTCGTCGTCAAAAAGACCCGCGTACATTTTTGCGTCGGCATGCAGGGCCACAGCCCCGTTCGCGCCAGCCGCAGCCGTATCGTGCGCAGGCGCGGCGACCAGCCGCAGGCGGCCGCGCTTTTCGCTGTCAGGAATGGTTTTTTGCTCATATCCCGGCGCGATGCCTTTCACATTCGGCTCAATCCAGATCTGCAGGAAATGCGTGGTCTTGCCGTCGGCGTGATTGAATTCGCTGTGCTGCACGCCGGTGCCGGCGCTCATGCGCTGCACATCGCCGGGCGGTATGCCCTTGACGTTGCCCATGCTGTCCTTGTGCGCCAGCTCGCCGCTCAAAACATAGCTGATGATTTCCATGTTCTGGTGGCCGTGGGTACCAAAACCCCGGCCGGCGGCGATGCGGTCTTCATTGATGACGCGCAAATTGCCGAAACCCATATGTTCCGGATCGTAGTAGTCGGCAAACGAAAACGAATGAAACGACTTGAGCCAGCCATGGTCGGCATAGCCGCGCTCAGCTGACTTCCTGAATGTCATCATCGGGAACTCCTTTCAACAGATGTTGCAATGACCTCAATGTAAGGGCCGTGGCAGACCCGGTCGTTGCGTGGATTTGATGGCATCATTCAATTTATTTGAACGATCATCCACGTGGCATCCTCCCACCCGGTACGCAACACACTGACACCCGAAACCCTCGGCCTGATCGACGCGGTGCATCGCACCGGGAGCATGGCGGCCGCAGCGCGCGAACTTGGCGTGGTGCCCAGTGCGCTCACCTACCGCATCCGGCTGGTCGAGGATGCGCTGGACGTGCTGCTTTTTGACCGTTCCTCGCGGCAGGCCCGGCTGACGCAGGCCGGCGCGGAACTGCTGCGCGAAGGCAATCGCCTCGTCGGGGAGCTTGACGCCGTGGCCCATCGGGTCAAGCGCATTGCCTCCGGCTGGGAGCCGCAACTCACGCTGGCCATCGACAGCGTCATTTCCCGGAACACCGTGATGGAGTTGTGCGCGTCATTTTTTGCACTGGCGCCACCCACCCGGCTAAAAATCAGGCACGAGGCGCTTTTGGGCACGCTGGAGGCGCTGACCTCCGGCCAGGCCGATCTGGCAATTGGGGTGACGATTGAAGGCTCGCTCAACCGGTCGGTACAAAGCAAACCGCTGGGCACGGTTCGCTTCGTGTATGCGGTGGCACCGCACCATCCGCTGGCCAGTGCCGACGAACCCCTTTCCGACGCCATGCTGATGCCGCACCGGGCTGTGGCGGTCGCCGATTCGGTGCAGCGCGGCACCGGACTGACGGTGGGCCTGATGGGCGGCCAGGACATTTTTACCGTGCCGGGCATGCAGGAAAAACTCGACGCCCAGCTGCGCGGCCTGGGATGCGGTTTTCTACCCGAATACCTGGCGCGGCCCTACATCACATCGGGCCGGCTGGTGGAAAAGCGGGTGCAGGGCGCCGAGCGGCGGGTGGCCCTGAGCTACGCCTGGCGCAGCGCCGCGCGGGCCGGCGAGGGGCGCGCGCTGCAATGGTGGCTCAGGCAACTGGGCCATGCCACCACCCGAAAGGCGCTGCTTGATCGCCCGCAGGCCGCCTGAGTCCGCCATCGCCAGCCCCGGCGCCGGGCGGTGCGTGTAGAGTTCACCCATGTTTCGCCTCAAGGCCCGGAAAGAATCCGGCGGGCTCTGCGCCCCGTCGATGACACCGTGTTCACCCTTTCAGACCCCACGAAGAACGCCATGACAAAAAAACCCCGAACTCCCTCTTCCCCTTCGACGACCGCCCCGGCTTCAAAGGCATCCAGCGCGTCGCCGGCGTCCAGGGCCGGTCCGCTGCGCCACGTTGCGGTGGTGGGCGCCGGCATGGCGGGCATTGTGTGTGCGCGCACGCTGGCGCAGGCCGGGCTGCAGGTCACGGTGTTCGAGAAAAGCGCTGGCGCCGGCGGCCGCATGGCGACGCGGCGCAGTGAATTCGGCGGGTTTGATCACGGCGCGCAGTACTTCACGGTGCGCGACGCGCGGTTCCAGCAAGCGTTGTCCACCGCACCGGGCCTGGTACGCCCCTGGAGTGCGAACACAGTGCGCATCCTCGACGAGCGGGGCCGCGTCGTGGCGTCTTCGCTGCCACCCAAGGAGCCGCACTGGGTCGCCGCACCCGGCATGAATTCGCTGCTGCGCCACTGGGCCGAGCCACTGGCGGCGGACGGTAGGCTGGCGCTGCAAACCCAGGTGGTCCGCATCGAAGCTGACAAGCTGGAGCCCCATCGCTGGCAGCTGCAAACCGAAGGCCCGGGCGCCGACACCCGGGTCCACAGCGGCTTTGACGCGGTGGTGCTGGCCATCCCCTCGCCGCAGGCCCATGCGCTGCTGCTGAGCTCGCAACAGGGCAAGCCGCTGATGGCGGCGCTTGGCGAGGTCACGGTGGCGCCCTGCTGGACGCTGATGCTGGCCTTTCCGCAAGCCGTGCAGCCGACGCTGGCGCACCTCGGACCGCAATGGAACGCGGCACGCAGCACGCACCACCGCATCGCCTGGCTGGCCCGCGAATCGTCCAAACCCGGACGCGGCCCGGTCGAGCGCTGGACCGTGCAGGCCAGCCCCGAGTGGTCGCAGCGCCACCTGGAAGACGACGCCGAACGCGTCAAGGGCAAGCTGCTGAGAGCCTTCACCGAAGTCACCGGCATACGCGCCGAGCCGCCGCACGCCGAGGTGCATCGCTGGCGCTACGCCCAGACCACCCAGCCCATGGGCAAGAGCCACGCCTGGGACGCGGCCTCGCGCATCGGCCTGTGCGGTGACTGGTGCCTGGGGCACCGCGTCGAAGACGGCTTTGTGTCGGGGCTCGAAATGGCGCTGGCGCTGGTCTGATGGCGAAGGCTGGCGCTGGTTCTGACAAGCTCATTCCAGAAACGTTTTGTTGATGAAATAGACCTCTAGCCCATATATTACGGGCGCTAGCAGCTATTAAATCAGTAGCAAATTGCCTGATGACCTGAACCGAAAACCTGATTCGATGGGTACTTACCGGGGTCGTTTCGCGCCTTCCCCCACCGGCCCGCTGCACGCCGGCTCGCTGGTGGCGGCGCTTGCCAGCTGGCTCGACGCGCGGGCGCTGGCGGGCCACTGGCTGGTTCGCATCGAAGACGTTGACACGCCGCGCTGCGTGGCAGGCGCCGACCAGACCATTCTTGGGCAACTGGCCGACTGCGGGCTGCAGCCCGACGCGCCGCCGGTGTACCAGTCGCAGCGCGGCGCGCTGTACCAGCGGGCGCTGGACCAGCTGACCGCGCAGGGCCTGGCCTACCCCTGCGCCTGCACGCGCCAGGACCTCGCACGCGCCCTGCAGACCAGCGGCCGACCCCACCAGCGCCATGGCGAGCTGATTTACCCGGGCACCTGCCGCCACGGGCTTGACGGCCGGCCACCACGCGCGTGGCGCTTTTTGACCGAAGAATTTAAGGAAAAAAGGCCTGTAGACCAATCAATACCTGCGCGAGCAGCTATTCAATCAATAGCGACTGCAGACCCCGATCCCACCCAACCCACAGCCCCGGGCGATGAACCCATCAGCTGGCACGACCGTGCGCTGGGCGCCCAGTCGCAGCACGTCGGCCGCGCCGTGGGCGACTTTGTGCTGCGGCGGGCCGACGGACTTTTCGCCTACCAGCTGGCCGTGGTGGTGGACGACGCCGCGCAGGGCGTGACGCATGTGGTGCGCGGCCGGGACCTGGCCGACAACACGGCGCGGCAAATTCTGCTGCAGCGTGCGCTGGGCCTTCCGACGCCCCGCTATCTGCATGCGCCGCTGGTGCTGGGTACTGACGGCGAGAAACTGTCGAAGCAAAACGGCGCGCAGCCGCTCAACACCAGCCAGCCGGTCGCTGCGCTGGCGCGTGCCGGCGAGGTGCTGGGCCTCGTCGCCCCTCCGACGCCGGCGTCGGTCGCCGAATGGCTGCAGCAGGCGGTGACCCAGTGGCGCGGCCGCTACCCTGACCCCGCGCACTAAAATCGAGGCGTGAACCCCCTACCCGCCACCGATCCCCACGCCGCGCCCGCCGCCACTGAGCTGCCCGGGCTGCCAGAGCCGGGCACGCCCGCGCCCGACGACATCAGCTTTCGGCGCAACATCCGCAGCTTCGTGCGCCGCACCGGCCGCACCACGCTGGGCCAGGCCAAAGCCTTTGCCGATGTCGGCCCGCGCTTTTTGCTGCCCTACAGCGCGGCGAGCATCGATTTTTCGGCGGTCTTCCAGCGCAGCGCATCCACGGTTCTTGAAATTGGCTTTGGCATGGGCGAAGCCACCGCGCATATCGCCGCGCTCAAGCCCGAGACCAATTTTTTGTGCTGCGAAGTGCATACGCCGGGTGTGGGCGCCCTGCTCAAACGCATCGCGGCCATGGGTCTGGAAAACATCCGCATCCTGCAGCACGACGCTGTCGAGGTGATCGACCACATGCTGCCGCCCGCAAGCCTGGACGGCGTACACATTTTCTTCCCCGATCCCTGGCACAAGAAAAAACACAACAAGCGCCGGCTGATCCAGCCGCCGCTGATCGCCAAACTCGCAGCCCGCCTCAAGCCCGGCGGCTACCTGCACTGTGCGACAGACTGGCAACCCTATGCCGAGCAGATCCTTGAAGTCCTTGGCGCCGAGCCGCTGCTGACGAACACCGCAGCAGCAGACGGCGGTTACGCCCCCAAGCCCGACTACCGGCCGCTGACCAAGTTTGAAAACCGCGGCATCAAGCTCGGGCATGGGGTGTGGGACCTGCTGTTCACCCGCGCGTGAGCGGCGCGCCCGCCCACGGTCTGCCCACCCGCGCCGGCGTCGGTCCGAGCTGCGTGGGCCTGCCGGCCGGCCCGTGGCCGACCATCACAGATTTTCTGGTCGAGCACTTTCCGGCCATCTCGCGCGCCACCTGGCTTGCGCGCATGGCTTCGGGCCAGGTAGCCGACGAGTTCGGCGTGGCGGTCACGCCCGGGCGCGCCTACCAGGGCCACATGCGGGTGTATTACTACCGCGATGTTCCCGATGAGCCGCTCATACCCTTCGAGGCCCGCGTGGTGTTCCAGGACCGGCATCTGGTGGTCGCCGACAAGCCGCATTTCCTGCCGGTCACGCCGTCCGGCCCCTACCTTCAGCAAACGCTTCTGGTGCGGCTCAAAAACGCGCTGGCCATCGACACGCTGGTGCCGATCCACCGGATCGACCGGGAGACGGCCGGCCTGGTGATGTTTTCAGTCGAGCCGGCCGAGCGCGATGCCTACCAGGCCCTGTTCAGGCAGCATGCGATTGAAAAGCACTACGAAGCCATCGCGCCCTGGCACGCCGGGCACCGTTTTCCGATGGTGCGCACAAGCCGCATCGTGCAGGACGAGCCCTTCTTCCGGCAGCGCGAGGCAGCCGGCGAGCCCAACAGCGAAACCCGCATCGAGCTGATGGAAAAACGCGGCGACCTGGCGCGCTATGCGCTGAGCCCCGTGACGGGCCGAAAGCATCAACTGCGTGTGCACATGAACGCGCTGGGCGTGCCGATCCTGAACGACCGCATGTACCCGCCCGTCAGCCCCACGCCCGCCGATGACTACAGCTTTCCGCTGCAACTGCTGGCCCGGTCGATTGCCTTCACCGACCCGGTGACCGGGCAAGGCCGGCGTTTTGAAAGCGCTTTTAAACTGCAACACTGAGAGCGCCTGCGCCGCCAAAGCGCGTTACCATGTCCAGCCCGGGGCGGCCCTATACGCCTCCAAGCCGCCACGACGATGAAGACCGGGCCTCCTGACCCGCCCGAAAGCGTTCGTCCTACACACAAGCGCGTTTTCCTGTTTTTTAATCCGACTTCATGACCCGTGTGATGCCTACTGCAGACGCAACCACCGCCTCCGACACAACCTCCGGTCTGAGCCTGCCGCTGAAGATTTCCGGTCTGTCGCTCCCGCTGCCGCCCTGTTCGCCCCGCTTCATCAACCTGTATGACCAGGCGGCACCGGGCGGAGAAGCAGACACGATGCGGGAGCTGGCAGACGGACTGCTCGCGACACCAGCGCGCTTTTCACCCAAGTATTTCTACGACCCGCTCGGCTCGAAATTGTTCGAAGCCATCACGCAGCTGCACGAGTACTATCCGACCCGCACCGAAGGCGGCATCTTCGAGGCCGCCCACGCCGACATCGCCACAGCACTTTCCGATGCCGGCATTGACCAGCCCTGCCTGATCGACCTGGGTGCGGGAAACTGCGCCAAGGCGCTCGCCCTGATGCCGCACATCGCGCCGCGCCAGTATGTGCCGGTCGATATTTCGGTGGAGTTTTTAAGAGATGCCGCCGAACAGGTGCAAAACACCTTCCCGGCCCTCGACATCGTCGGCCTGGGCATGGACTTTTCGCAGGGGCTTCAGCTGCCGCACGAAGTGCAGACGCATGACCGGGTGTTTTTCTACCCCGGTTCAAGCCTCGGCAATTTCAATCCCGAACAGGCGCTGAGCTTCCTCACGCATATTGCCGATCCGGCGCAGGGCATGGCGCGCGGGTTGTTGCTGGGCATCGATCTGGTTAAAGACACGGCGGTACTGGAAGCCGCGTACGACGATTTGCTGGGCGTGACGGCCGCCTTCAACAAAAACCTGCTGCTCAACGTCAACGGTTTGCTGGGCACCGATTTCGACCTGCGCCAATGGCGGCACGTGGCGCTTTTCAACACGGACGCGTCGCGCATTGAAATGCACCTGGAGGCCACCTGCAAGCTGGCCGTGCAATGGGCCGGCCATCACCGCCAGTTTGCCAAAGGCGAGCGCATTCTGACCGAGTATTCGTACAAATACACGCCGCAGGCGATGACGGCGATGCTGCAGCAAGCCGGCTTCGGTCAGGTCAGGCACTGGACCGACCCACAGGGCTGGTTTGCCGTGTTCTGGGCCTCCACGTAGCGCACCGCCCGGGGCCATGCGGGACGCCGTCTGCAGCTCATTTCTCAAGCAAAAAAGACCTGCAGCCCAGACAATACCTGCGCGAGCAGCTATTAAAATCATAGCGACCGGCGGCGCACACCGCGCCGGATCGCATCAGATCCATCAGCCCCGATCAGGCGCGTTCAGCCACCCAGCCCTGCACGGATTTCAGCGCATCAGCCAGTCGTGACGGGTCGGTGCCGCCAGCCATTGCCATGTCAGCCTTGCCGCCGCCCTTGCCGCCGACCTGCTGCGCGACGAAGTTCACCAGCTCGCCGGCCTTGACCCTGGAGGTCGCATCGCTCGTCACGCCGGCGGCGATCTGCACCTTGTCGCCATCGACCGCAGCGAGCACGATGACGGCGGTTTTCAGCTTGTCCTTGAGCTTGTCCATGGTGTCGCGCAGCGTTTTGGCGTCGGCCCCTTCCAGCCGCGCGGCCAGCACCTTCAGACCCTTCACGTCGATGGCCTGCAGCATCAGCTCATCGCCCTGCGACGACGCCAGTTTGCCTTTGAGTGCGGCAATCTCTTTTTCCAGCGACTTGACCTGGTCCAGCACCTGCCCGATGCGGTTTTGCAGCTCGGACGGGCTGGCCTTCAGCGAACCCGCAGCGCCCTGCACAGTGGATTCGAGCGACTGGACATAGGCCAGCGCGTTTTCGCCGGTCACGGCTTCGACCCGGCGCACGCCAGCGGCCACACCGCTTTCGCCGACGATCTTGAACAGCCCGATGTCGCCCGTGCGCCCCACGTGCGTGCCACCGCACAGCTCCTTGCTGGAGCCGATGCTCAGCACGCGCACCTTGTCGCCATACTTTTCACCGAACAGCATCATCGCGCCTGATTTTTGCGCCGCCTCCATGTCCATCTCGGTGGCGTCCGTCGCGACGTTGGCCAGAATCTCGGCGTTCACGCGTGCCTCGATCTCGCGGATCTGCGCGTCGGTGACCGGCGCATTGTGCGCAAAGTCAAAGCGCGTGCGCTCGGCGTTCACCAGGCTGCCTTTTTGCTGCACATGCGTGCCCAGCACTTCGCGCAGCGCCTTGTGCATCAGGTGCGTGGCGCTGTGGTTGCGCACGGTGGCCGCGCGCACGGCGGTGTTGACCTGCGCCATCACCGCATCGCCAACCTTCAGCGTGCCGTAGCTGACCGCGCCGTGGTGACCAAACACGTCGGTACGGATTTTAAGCGTGTCGTCGACCTCGAACTGCCCGTCCTTGGTGGTCTCGCCCACCGTGATGCGACCCCGGTCACCAATCTGCCCGCCGCTCTCGGCGTAAAACGGCGTGGTGTTCAGCACGACCACACCGCTCTGGCCTTCCTTTAGTTCCCGAACCGAAGCGCCATCGGCATACAGCGCGACGACTTTGGCCGGTTCTTCCAGCAGCTCGTAGCCCGTGAACGCATGGCCTTCGCCTGCGTACTCCAGCGCGCGGTCCATCTTGAATTTGCCGGCGGCGCGGGCCTGGGCTTTTTGCTTGTCCATCGCGGCATGGAAGCCGGCCTCGTCCACACTCAGGCCGCGTTCCCGGCAGACGTCCGCTGACAGGTCGAGCGGAAAGCCATAGGTGTCGTGCAGCTTGAAGGCCACATCGCCCGGCAAGACCTCGGTGTGCGCCAGCGCGGCATCCAGAATCTGCATGCCGATTTCAAGCGTCTCAAAAAACCGCTCTTCCTCCACCCGCAGCACGTCCATCACCCTTGCCGCATCGTTTTTCAAACGCGGATACGCCTCACCCATCACCGCGACCAGATCGGGCACCAGCTTGTGAAAAAACGGCGTCTTCTTGCCCAGCTTGTAGCCGTGGCGAATGGCGCGGCGGATGATGCGGCGCTGCACGTAGCCGCGGCCTTCGTTGCTGGGGTTCACGCCGTCGCTGACGAGGAACGCGGTGGCGCGGATGTGGTCGGCTATGACGCGCAGGCTCTTGTTGTTCAGGTCTTTCTCGCCGGTTTCGCGTGCCGCCGCCTTGATCAGCGCATCGAAAATATCGATCTCGTAGTTGCTGTGCACATGCTGCAGGATGGCGGCCAGCCGTTCGAGCCCCATGCCGGTGTCCACGCAGGGTGCCGGCAGCGGTTTGACGGAGCCATCGGCCTGCATGTCGAACTGCATGAACACGTGGTTCCAGATCTCGATGAAGCGGTCGCCGTCCTCATCAGCGCTGCCCGGCGGGCCGCCAGCGATGTGCGGGCCGTGGTCGTAAAAAATCTCGCTGCACGGGCCGCACGGACCGGTGTCGGCCATCATCCAGAAATTGTCGGACTTGTAGCGCCCGCCTTTGTTGTCGCCGATGCGAATCACGCGTTCGGGCGGCAAGCCGATTTCCTTCGTCCAGATGTCGTAGGCCTCGTCGTCCTCCTCGTACACCGTGGCCAGCAGGCGTTCGGGCGGCAGCTTGTACACCTGCGTCAGCAGCTCCCAGCCCCACTGGATCGACTCGCGCTTGAAGTAGTCGCCAAAGCTCCAGTTGCCGAGCATCTCGAAGAAGGTGTGATGCCGCGCGGTGTAGCCGACGTTTTCCAGGTCATTGTGTTTGCCGCCGGCGCGCAGGCAGGCCTGCACCGAGGCGGCGCGCACGTACGGCCGCTTGTCGGTGCCAAGGAACACGTCCTTGAACTGCACCATGCCGGAGTTGACGAACATCAGCGTCGGGTCGTTGCCCGGCACCAGCGGGCTGGAGGGCACCACGGTGTGGCCCTTGCTGGCAAAAAAGTCGAGAAAGCTTTTACGGATGTCGGCAACAGAAAAGGCAGGCGTGGTCATAGGCGGGGGTGTGGGCTCAAAGTCTGACAGGTACCCGGCTCACCCTTGGTCGGGCTTGCGCGCAGACAGCGCTGGCACTGCTGCATCGGAGGTCGGATTATAAGAACTTGCCCGGCCGCCCGAGCGTCCCGCCGGTGTCGCGCTGCCGTAGGGGCTGTCCACCTGCGACCGGACGGGTGCCCGTCGCGTTGCCGATACGGGCTCCAGGGCGGGAAGCACCCTCAAACGATGCTTTCTACAAGCAAAAAACACCCGCAGCCCAGACTTTTCCTGCGCTGGCAGCTATGTTATTAATAGCAAGCCTTGATCTCGAGGGGACTGGCCGCAGGCCGGGCGATGCCTCTGTTCGGGTCGGGCAGCTCAATCCCCTGCGCCGTAGGGGAACAGGCGTGCCTGGCGGTGCTCCAGCCTTCGCTCACCCGGTAATGCTTGACCCAAGTCCTGGCGAGCAGGCCGTCGGACTGTTTCCACACCAGCGTGGCGTGGCCTGCAGCATCCATCGTGACCATCGGGCTATGGGCGTAGCCGGGCCTGGAGTCCATCAGCGAGGCCTGACCCCAGGCCCCTCCGGCGACATAACGGTTGAACCATAGCTGGCCTCGTTTGCCGTCAAACCTGTGCCACACCACGAGGGCATGGCCCTGAACGTCCATGGCGACCACGGGTTCGCCGGAATGGCCGTGGCCGGTTTCTATCCGGCGGGCAGATCCCCAGCCGACGCCCGCCACAAAGCGGGTGGCCCGGATGTTGACGCGCTTGCCGTCCGACTGCTGCCACACCGCGATGGCATTGCCACTGCCGTCGATGGCGATGCGGGGCGCGTAGGCGGGTCCGGCGTCATCGGTCTCGACCAGCGTGGCCCGACCCCATCCCGTACCGGGCTCATAACGACTGGACCAGATGTTGTAGGTTTTGTCGGCGTCGTTCGACTGCACCCACACCGCCATGGCGCTACCCCGCTCATTTCGCGCCATCTGGGGGTTGTAGGCATGACCGGATGCGTCGGTCACGATCTGGATCGCCCGGCCCCAGCCCCTGACCGGCGCCCGGTCGTTGCCCCAGATGCTGTAATGCGTGCCGTCAAACTGCTCCCACACCGCGACGGCGTTGCCGTAGGCATCACCGGCGATTTCGGGGTTGAAGGGGATCTCTTGCGCGTCGGGATGCAGCCGCAGCGTGGATTCAAGCGTGCGGGGTGCCGGTACGGCCGCTGCAGACGGGGCCGGGACTCGTTCTGGATGCTTCGCGTCGCAGCCCATCAGGATCAGACCAGGGAGCAGCAGCGCTCCAAGCTTGGCGGCACGGCTTTTGATGCAAATGGAATCCATGGTGTGCCTCTGTCAACCCTTCTGTCACGGATGACGCAGCGATGTTGCGTCAGGAAAACGCGATCCCAACCCACGCCAGCACGGCGCAGGCAGCAATGAAGATCACGGCCAGCGCAGCGTCGATGGCCCTTTCGATGCGCCCGTCCGGCGCAGGTCGATGGGCCCGCGGTGCCTTCCCGTGAATGTCTGGATCGCCGACTCCCCAGGCGGTCCAGGGGTCGTCCGCCCCGTGACGTTTTTCCGGCTGCTCCAGAGTCATGAATGCTTTCATCGCTGCCTCCCTTACCGTTCAGGTCCGATACCTTCTTTGCCAATGATCTGTCGGGCACCGCTTGCCCCAGCGCTTTAACGGCAGTGACATCGAACGCCGCTGCCGCGCCGCATGTCATCCGGTCGATAAAACACCTCCCCCTCCGCCTTGCCCTGCCCTGCCCCCGTCTTTGATGCAACTTTAGGCCGGGCTGGAATCAAAGTCTGGTAAGCAAGAGGCTGGAAATTTGTGAAAAATACCCGGCGGGGCGGCCCTTTTTTCAGTGCCGCGCGCGTCGCTCACGCCCGGCCCGCCGTCCTGCGGTTTTCAACTCAACCGGCTATGCTTGCGAAAGCGTTTGCGACCCCGCGAAGAAATGCCCGTCAGACTGCCCCGCCCGGCCGCCTGCGTTCAACCTGTCAACTGCCACCGAAAGAGCATCATCATGGACATGAAGACATCACCGATTTCCCTGCTGAAAGACCCCAGCCTGTTTAAAACCGACGCACTGATCAACGGCCAGTGGGTCGGGGGCAAAGAGCGCTTCGATGTGAACGATCCCTCAAACGGACTGAAGCTCGCTGACGTAGCCAACCTGGGGCCGAAGGATGCCGAGGCCGCCATTGCCGCCGCCAACGCCGCCTGGCCAGCCTGGCGCAGCAAGACCGGCAAGGAACGCCACGCGATCTTGCTCAAGTGGTACCAGTTGCTGATGGTCAACCAGGACGATCTGGCCCGCATCATGACCGCCGAACAGGGCAAGCCGCTTGCCGAGGCCAAAGGTGAAGTGGCCTACGGCGCCAGCTTTGTCGAGTGGTTTGGTGAAGAGGCCAAGCGTGTCAATGGCGAAACGCTGCCGCAGTTCGACAACAACCGCCGCCTGATGGTGATCAAGCAACCCATTGGCGTCTGTGCCGCCATCACACCGTGGAACTTTCCGCTGGCGATGATCACGCGCAAGGTGGCGCCGGCGCTGGCGGCGGGCTGCACGGTGGTGATCAAACCGGCCGAACTCACGCCGCTGACGGCGCTGGCTGCCGCCGAGCTGGCCGTTCGCGCCGGCATTCCTGCGGGCGTGCTCAATGTGCTGACCGCCGACAGCAACAACTCGATTGCCGTCGGCAAGGTTTTCTGCGCCAGCGATGTGGTGCGTCACATCAGCTTCACCGGCTCCACCGAAGTCGGCCGGATTTTGATGGCGCAAAGCGCGCCGTCAGTCAAAAAACTGTCGCTTGAACTCGGCGGCAATGCGCCCTTCATTGTGTTTGACGATGCCGATGTGGACTCGGCCGTCGAAGGCGCGATGGCCAGCAAATACCGCAACGCCGGCCAGACCTGCGTGTGCGCCAACCGCATCTACGTGCAGGACGGCGTGTACGACCAGTTCGTTGAAAAGTTCGCTGGCAAAGTCAAGGCGCTGAAGGTCGGCAATGGCTTTGAAGACGGCGTGGTGCAGGGCCCGCTGATTGAAGATTCCGCCGTTGAAAAAGTCGAGCGCCATGTGGCCGACGCGCTGGCCAAGGGCGGCAAATTGCTTGCCGGTGGCAAGAGGCTGCAGGGGCAATTTTTCGAGCCCACCGTCATTTCCGAAGCCAGCGCCGACATGCTGTGCGCCAGGGAAGAAACCTTCGGCCCGTTCGCACCGGTGTTCCGCTTCAAGGCCGACCAGGAAGCCATCGACGCGGCCAACAACACCGAGTTTGGCCTGGCCAGCTATTTCTACAGCCGCGACATCGGCCGCATTTACCGCGTAGCCGAAGCACTGGAGTACGGCATGGTCGGCATCAATGTCGGTGTGATTGCCACCGAGCATGTACCATTCGGCGGCGTCAAGCAGTCCGGACTGGGACGTGAGGGCTCCAGCCACGGCATGGAGGAATACATCGAATTGAAATACCTGTGCATAGGAGACATACAGAAATGAACCGTAAATCATTCATTCAAGGCACCGTCATGGCCCTTGGCGCCAGCATCGCCGTGGCCGCAACGGCGCAAACCGCGTCAGCCGCGAAGTCAAAGCTTGTTCTTCAGGTCAGCGATGCCGATCCGGCGCGCTGGGGTCTGGCACTGAACAATGCCAAGAACGTTCAGCAGGAACTCGGCGCTGGCAAGGTTGATATCGAGATCGTGGCCTACGGCCCCGGTATCGGCATGCTCAAGGCCGAGGCGCCCACCGCCAACCGCATCACCGAAGCCGTCCAGTCAGGCATCAAGGTGGTGGCCTGTGAAAACACCATGACCGCGCAAAAGCTCACCAAGGCAGACATGCACGCCGCCATCGGCTACGCACCGTCGGGCGTCGTCGAAATCATGAAGCGCCAGGGCGAAGGCTACGCTTACGTGCGGCCGTGAACGTGCGGCGCTGATCTTCTGACAAGGCCCTTCCAAGGGCCTTTTTTCTGGGCGCTATGGTTTTGACCGAAGGTGGCGCTGTACGATGACCGGAGCGGCCACAGCCCCACCTCCCGTCACTAGCCCGCCGATCGAACAACACCATGGAAATCGAACTCAAGCTGTTGATCCCCGCGGCTGCACTGGAGGCTCTTTGCGCCGACCCATTGCTGGCGAGCGTCAAGGCCAGGCGCAAACAGCTCGACAACATCTACTTCGACACGCCCGACCGGGCGCTGGCGCAGGCGCGTGTGGGCTTGCGCCTGCGCAAGGACGGGCGGCGCTGGCTGCAGACCGTCAAAGGCGGCGGCAGCGCGCAGGCCGGGCTGCATCAGCGTGAGGAAATCGAGTTTGCGGTGGCCGGCAAGGCCCTGCAATGGGCGCCGCTGGCCGCTACGCCCTTTGCGGCGCTGCTGGAGCCGGTGTGGGATCAGGTGGTGCCGCAGTTCCGCACGCTGTTCAGCCGCGACCTGCGCCTGCTGCGCGGCCCCTCGGGGGCGGTGATCGAGGTTGCCATCGACCAGGGTGAGATCATCGCCGGCAGCCGCCGCGAAGCGCTGTGCGAGCTTGAACTGGAACTTAAAAGCGGCGCGGTCGATGACCTGTTTGAACTGGCCCTCGAACTGGCCGGGCGCCATCCGCTGGTGGTGGACAACCGCAGCAAGGCTGAACGGGGGCACGCGCTGGCGCAGAACCTGCCCCCCGGCGAACCCGTCAAGGCCGCCGAGGTGTGGTTGCCGCAAGGCGCCCACCCGCAAACCGTCGCCCGGCGGGCGGTTGAAAACTGCCTGGCGCACTGGCAGGCCAACGACGCGGGATTTCTGGCTTCATGCAGCGCCGGCCCTGGGTACGACAGTGAATACCTGCACCAGCTTCGCGTCGCGGTGCGACGCCTGCGCGTGGCCTGCGATCCGCTGGCGCGCCTGGCCGGCTGGCAGCCTGCGGCGATGGCAGCGCTTCGCGGCCCGCTGCGCAGCCTCGGCCAGCAACTGGGCAGCGCCCGTGACTGGGACGTGTTCGTCGAGGAAACCTGGCCGCCACTGCGTGAAGCCCTCGACGATGCCGCCCTGCGCATGGCGCTGCAGGAAGCCATTGACCTGCAGCGAGACCTGGCGCACCTGCAGGCGAAAGCGGCGTTGCGCGGGCGGGAAGCACAGCGCGTGCTGCTCCAGCTCAGCCGCTACCTGGCACAACCCGGGCAGGCAGCGTCGCCCACCGGGGTGGCTGTGGACGTGGACGCGGACGCGCTTGAAGACCAGCTCGATCGCTACGACCAAACGCTCAGGCAGAGCCTGCCGGGGCTGCACGACCTCAAACCCGAACGGCAGCACGACCTGCGCATCGTGGCCAAGAAAATGCGCTACCTGACTGAATTTTCGGCCAGCCTTCACCCGCGAGAGGCCACCGAACCGTGGCTGAAATGGCTGAAAAAAGCGCAGGACGGGTTGGGGGTGCGCAACGACCGCGCCACCGCCGAGGCAAGAGTCGGCCGGCTTGCCAAAGCCATCGAGGCGCGGCACGGCAAAGTCAGGCACGCCCTGCACGCCGCCCTGCGCGGGCAGGAGCTTCCCGCGCTCGACCTGCCGCCGCTGCCCGCGCCGTGGTGGCGCTGAACGGGACCGTGCCGCGCTGCCTATAATCGTGTCGGCACGCGGGTGTAGTTCAATGGTAGAACGGCAGCTTCCCAAGCTTCATACGAGGGTTCGATTCCCTTCACCCGCTCCAGACACACCCTGCTCGCCCGATGCGCGACAGGGCACCTACAGGGTTTTCGAGGTTTTCAAGCAGGCTTCGGGCGCATTAGGCTCACGCCCGGACGGTTCATTTCAACCGTTCGCTGACCGCTCAATCCTCTGGAAGCCACCATGACCCACTCAAGCACTGCGCCCCGCACCCTCGCCGGCACGTCCCTGGCCGTCCTCACGCTCAGCCTGCTGACGGCCTGCGCAGCGATGGCACCCGCGCCATCCGTGGCGCTGCTCGAACCGGCCAACGGCGCTACAGTGGGCAGCACCTTCAAGGTCAGATTTGGTGTGAAAGGCATGGCTGTGGCCCCTGCGGGCGCCATCGTCGCTGACAGCGGCCACAACCATTTGCTGATCAACCAGATGCCAGTGCCCCAGGGCCAGTCAGTGCCCTTCGATGACCAGCACAAGCATTTCGGTGCCGGCCAGACCGAAGCCATGATCACCCTGCCACCGGGGCAATACAAGCTCACCTCGCAGTTCGCGAATGGCGCCCACCAGTCCTATGGCCCGGCGATGAGTTCGTCGATCCAGATCACCGTGAAGTAGCAGGCCGGGTCATCGCCCGCCGGCGAGGGGCTCGACGGCCACGATCCGCTATCAAACCAATAGCGTCCGGCGCAGGAAATACCTGGGCCTGGACGCTTTTTTAATCGCAATTTAATCGCGTTTTACTCGCGTAGCTGCCGTTGCACCCGACCATCCTGCTCGATGATCGTGACCGGCGGATCGCGCATTTCGGTGATCACGGGGCCGGTTTTCGAGCGTGCAGCCAGCGGCTTGCCCGTGCGGCCTTCGGTGGTGCCGCCACCACCCAGGTTCATCACGGTGAAGCCTGCGCGCATGCCTTTGGGCGGCTTGGGAACCATCGCCGTGCCGTTGGGCAAAACGGTGTGCGCCAGCTTCATCTCCTGCGCGGTTTGCGAGTCGGTAAAGAGGGGCGATGTCGCGGCGGGCAGCCGGGTCGGGTTGTAGCCGGCCTGTTTGATCGGGCAATCGGCGCCGTTGCCAAACACCAGGTGGCCGCCCGGAAACACCCTCTGCAGCCGGTCGCTGAACGGCGAACTCATGTCCACGGGCGGCGTCTGCGCGTGGTACACGATGGTGTTGGCGCGGTCGTACACGGTGTAGCAGGCCAGCGCCTTGCCCGCCGCCAAGAGGCCGGCCAAAGCGGCAAACGCGACAGACGGCAGGATGGGGGCGAATCGGGTTTTCATGGGCAGTGCCTTTCTGGCTGGACCTGCAAAATTGTCATCGAACGCTGCCCTGATGACAAGCCGCGCCGCGCAGGACAAGCCTGCAACGCGCTGTCAGCCGGCGCCGCTGCACCCGCCCCGTGCGCAGCCGGCACCATCATCAAGGCATTCAGATGAGCTTCACACCGGTTTTGGTCTGCAGGGCCTCGCGCGTCACGCCCGGCGCCAGCTCGATGACCTTCAGGCCTTCGGGCGTCACGTCCATCACGGCCAGGTCGGTGATGATGCGGTCCACCACACCCACACCCGTGAGCGGCAGCGTACAGTGCGGCAGGATCTTCATGTCCTCCGTGCCGTCTTTCTTTTTGGCAACGTGCTCCATCAGCACGATCACACGCTTGACGCCGGCGACCAGATCCATCGCGCCGCCCATGCCCTTGACCATCTTGCCGGGAATCATCCAGTTGGCGAGGTCGCCCTTTTCGCTGACCTGCATCGCACCCAGGATCGACAGGTTGATCTTGCCGCCGCGAATCATCGCGAAAGACTGGTCGGAGCCGAAAATCGACGAGCCCTTGATGGTGGTGACGGTCTGTTTGCCGGCGTTGATCACGTCGGCATCGACGGCATCGTCGGCAGGGAACGGGCCGATGCCGAGCATGCCGTTTTCAGATTGCAGCCACACCTCGATATCGGCGGGCACGAAGTTGGCCACCAGCGTCGGGATGCCGATGCCGAGGTTGACGTAGAAGCCGTCCTGCAGTTCCTGCGCGGCGCGCGCAGCCATTTGGTCTTGTGTCCAGCCCATGATCAAACCCCTGCCTTTTCAGTGATGGTTCTTTTCTCGATGCGTTTTTCGGGGTTCGCGTTGACGACCACGCGATGCACGTAAATACCCGGCAAATGAACCTGGTCGGGGTCCATCGCGCCGGTCTCGACGATCTCCTCGACTTCCACGATGCACACCTTGCCGGCCATCGCGGCGGCGGGGTTGAAATTGCGGGCTGTCAGGCGAAACTGCAGGTTGCCCGAGCGGTCCGCGCGCCACGCCTTGACCAGCGACACATCGGGCACCAGCGAGCGTTCCATCACGTACGTTTCACCGTCGAATTCGCGCAATTCCTTGCCTTCGGCCACCATGGTGCCGACGCCCGTCTTGGTGAAAAACGCCGGAATGCCGGCACCGCCGGCGCGCAGCTTTTCAGCCAGCGTGCCCTGCGGAGTGAACTCAAGCTCCAGCTCGCCGGCCAGGTACTGGCGCTCGAACTCCTTGTTCTCGCCGACATAGCTGGCGATCATCTTCCTGATCTGCCGCGTCTCCAGCAGCTTGCCCAGACCAAAGCCGTCCACGCCCGCATTGTTCGAAATGACGGTGAGGTTTTTGACGCCGCTTTGCCGGACCGCTTCGATCAGCGCCTCGGGAATGCCGCACAGGCCGAATCCGCCGACAGCCATCAGCTGGCCGTCTGTGACAACGCCCTTGAGGGCCTCCGCAGCGGAGGGAAAAAGTTTCTTCACAAAAAGTCTCCTTGTAATGGTCGGCGGCACCAGCCGGCAGCGGGCAGCGGGCAAACCGCTACGATACTACCTATTGAATTACGTAGTTTTTCGTAAAGGCCGGCGCGATGAAAATGGTTCAGGCATTCGCCCCCCACATAGATTACCAGCTCGCTTTCGAGATGGCGCCCGTGGGTTTGGTGTTGTCCCGCAACCGTTCCATTGTGGACTGCAACCAGCACGTGTGCGACATGTTCGGCGCCTCGCGCGAGCAGCTGGTCGGCCAGTCGTTCCTGGTGCTTTACCCCAGCGCTGCCGAATACGAGCGCATTGGCGCACGCATGATTCCGATCCTCAACGCCAAAGGCCTTTACGCCGACGACCGCATCATGAAGCGCGCCGACGGCCGCAACAAGGGCGAAACCTTCTGGTGCCACGTCACGGGTCGGGCGCTCAACCGCGAGGCGCCGCATGAGTCGGGTATCTGGACGTTCGAGGACCTGAGTGCACGCCGGCCCGTCACCGCCGACCTGACGGCCCGCGAACGCGAAGTCGCCGCGCACCTGATGGACGGCCTGACTTCGAAAGAGATCGGCCGCGCGCTGGTCATCAGCCACCGCACCGTAGAGATTTATCGGGCCCGACTGATGCGCAAGTACAAAGCTTCGACCACCGCCGACCTGGTACATCGGTTGATGGCGGGATGATCCGGTCGCTATTGTTTTAGTAGCTGCGTACGCACATGCCACGGGGGCTAGAGGCCGAAAACACTTCTTCCCGACTGCGGTGGCAGGCGCTACCCAGGCCGTGCCTTATTTTTTAGCTGCGTCGCTATACTGCAAAGATGGATCGCCAGACCGCTCTCAAGCTGCTTGCAGCTCACAAACCTTTACTGGTCAGTCGCTTTGGCGTGGCCCAGCTGGCCCTGTTCGGTTCCACCGTGCGCGATGCAGCCCATCAAGGCAGTGACGTTGATGTTTTGGTCAGCTTCGATGGCCCGGCTTCATCGACACAGTATTTTGGTGTTCTGTTTTACCTTGAGGATTTGCTCGGGTGCGCTGTTGATCTGGTCACTCAGAAAGCACTTCGAAGAGAAATTCGCCCCTACGTAGAGCGCGAAGCTGTGCATGTCTGAAGCGACGTCCCCTCGCGAGTGGCGTTTTTATGTCCATGACATGATTGGTTTTTGTGAGCGCATTCTGGCGTTTACACGAGGAACGGGCAGAGCAGAATTCCCCGCAGACGCCATGCGCTACGACGCTACCGTGCGCAACATCGAACTCGTCGGCGAAGCCGCCACCCACGTTCCCGAATCTATTCGACAGAACCACCCCGAGATTCCATGGCGCATGATCATTGCCACCAGGAACCAGCTGATTCACGGCTACCTCGGTATAGACGACGACGTGCTCTGGAGTATTGTGCAGAGCGACATTCCGGCTTTACTGACGAGCCTGCGTGTTTTGAATACGCAGGAATCAGGCTGAAGCTGACGGTCTGGCCGACGCGCAGGTCGCTGTTGCCGGAGAGGCCGTTGGCGTCGGCGATCCGGTACCACAGCTGGCTGCCTGGGTAGGCGGCCTGGGCGATGGTCGGCAGGCTGCCTGCTGCGCGCACCGCGCCGGTGCCGACGGACGCCTTTCGCGCAGCTCAATCTAGAAAAAAATCGGCTGACAGGCATTGAGGCCATGACAGTCGCTATTTATTTCATAGCTGCCTACGCAGTTACTACGTGCTCTAGAAGCTTATTTGATCTGAGAAGAGCCGCTGGCAAGCCTTGAAGCCTTGCCTTGCGGCTGCGCCAGGGATAAGCTGCCGCATACCTGAAGCCTCGCGTCGAATGAGCCTCTGCATTACCCGGGGAGACACGACATGGAATCAAGCCCGCTGAACGCGCCGCACGCCGACGCACCACTGGTACTTCGCCGCTTTGACGATCTGCCCGGCCCGCGCGGCGTGCCGTTTCTGGGCAACGCGCTGCAACTCGACGCGCCGCGCCTGCACCAGCAGCTCGAACAGTGGCGCCTCGAATTTGGCCCGCTTTATAAACTGCAGATCGGCCAGCGAAGACTGCTGGCGGTTGCTGACCATCAACTCATTGCCGCGATTTTGCGCGACCGGCCTGCGGGCTTCAAACGCACCTCGCGCCTTGAAGAAATCTGGCTGGAGATGAAACTGCCGCTCGGCGTATTCGGCGCCAATGGCGAGGTCTGGCAGCGCCAGCGGCGCATGGTGATGGCGGGGTTTGACCCGGCGCATGTCAAAAGCTACTTCCCGGCGCTGCAGGCGGTCGCCGGGCGCCTGGTGGGGCGCTGGGACCGCGCCGCTCTGGCGGGCCAGGACATCGACCTGCAAGCCGACCTGATGCGCTACACGGTGGACACCATCGCCGGGCTGGCCTTTGGCGCCGAGGTCAACACGCTGGGATCAGGTGGTCATGTGATCCAGCAGCACCTCGACAAAATCTTCCCCGCACTGTTCAGGCGAATTCTGGCGCCGGTGGCAACCTGGCGGTTTTTTCGCTCGTCAGCCGACCGCCAGCTCGAGCGCAGCATTGCAGAGGTGAATGCGGCCGTGGCCGGTTTCGTTCAGCAGGCCAGGGCCCGCATGCAGACCGATCCCGCCCTGCGCGCGCACCCACGCAATTTGCTTGAAGCCATGATTGCGGCGGCCGACCTGCCCGAAAGCGGCATCGACGACGACCAGGTCGCCGGCAACGTGCTGACGATGCTGCTGGCCGGCGAAGACACCACCGCCAACACGCTGGCCTGGATGATCCACCTGCTGTGGTTGAACCCCGAGGCGCTGTCCCGCGCCATCGGGGAAGTGCGCCGCGTGGTGCGTGATGCGGCAAGCCCGACGTTCGACGAGCTGGCGCAACTTGACTACGTGGAAGCGAGCGACAGCCATTTGCCGCGCGCCACGGCGTTCGAGCCCGAACGCTGGCTGGCCGGCACCGATGGACCCGGTGCGCTGGCCCACGCCGCCAAACGCATTTCGATGCCCTTTGGCGCCGGCCCGCGCATCTGCCCCGGCCGCTACCTGGCCCTGCTGGAAATGAAGATGGCCATCGCCGTGCTGCTGGGCAACTTCGACATCGAGAGCGTCACCACGCCCGACGGCGGGGAAGCCAGGGAGCAATTGGCTTTCACGATGCAGCCGGTGGGTCTGCGCATGCGTTTGCGCAGTCGCTACGATTTTGATAGCTGCTCGCGCACGTTCTGATTGGGCTGCAGCAACGAAACGCTTGAGAAATCGACCGACGGGTGTTGCGCGGCGCGGCTTGGAGGCGCTTCGTGCAGACGCTTCACTGCGCCCGCCCGTCAGCCCAGCGTCTTGAACATCACCAGCGCATCGACCAGCCCGAGCTGGCGGTGCCGAAAGGCGCGCGGGAGCGTTGCCAGCACCGCAAAGCCGAGCCTGCGCCACAGGCGGATCGCGCCTTCGTTGGTGGCCACGACCAGATTGAACTGCATCGCCAGAAACCCCAGCCGCACCGCCTCGCGCTGCGAATGCTCGCACATCGCAGCGGCCACGCCCTGCCCGCGCGCGGC
>NCGI01000167.1 GCA_002256925.1 Polaromonas sp. 28-63-22 | reverse complement strand
TATGTCTTGTCCAAGGACGAGGGCGGCCGCCACACCCCCTTCTTCAACAACTACCGCCCGCAGTTTTACTTCCGCACGACGGACGTGACCGGCGCGATCGAGTTGCCAGAAGGCAAGGAAATGGTCATGCCCGGCGACAACGTGTCGATCACCGTCAAGCTGATCAACCCGATTGCGATGGAAGAAGGTCTGCGTTTCGCGATCCGCGAAGGCGGCCGCACCGTGGGTGCTGGCGTTGTGGCCAAGATCATTGCGTAACTCCCGATAAACCCAAGGAATTACCATGGCCACGAAGCAAAAAATCCGTATCCGTCTCAAAGCGTTTGACTACAAACTGATTGACCAGTCAGCCGCCGAGATTGTTGACACCGCCAAGCGCACCGGCGCGATTGTCAAGGGCCCGGTGCCCCTGCCAACCCGCATGAAGCGGTTCGACATTCTGCGTTCACCGCACGTCAACAAGACGAGCCGTGACCAGCTGGAAATCCGCACGCATCAGCGCCTGATGGACATCGTCGACCCGACGGACAAAACCGTTGACGCGTTGATGAAGCTCGATCTGCCGGCTGGTGTGGATGTGGAAATCAAGCTGCAGTAAACGGCGCGGCAGTGAAGTTGGGGTTTAGGCGAAAGCCGAACCCCTAACCTGAGTTGGCGCGCGGGCTTGCCTCTTTCGGCGGTCTGCACTATACTCTTGGGCTGACCTCAAACGTGCATGGCACGGTGAGCGCAGTTTTATTAACAGTCTTTCACGCAAAAACGTCTGCGGCCAATTGAAGTCGCAGCGGTGGAAGTTACGAAAGAAAAATCATGAGTCTGAGCAACTCCCTCGGGTTGCTGGGTCGCAAGGTGGGCATGATGCGTCTGTTCACTGATGATGGGGATACCGTTCCTGTCACAGTGGTTGATGTGTCTAACAACCGTGTCACCCAGGTTAAAACCGAAGCAAATGACGGCTACAGTGCCCTTCAAGTGGCATTTGGTTCGCGCAAAGCATCGCGGGTCACCAAGCCGGCCGCTGGCCACCTTGCGAAAGCAGGCGTTGAAGCTGGTGAAATCCTGAAAGAATTCCGCGTGACCGCTGACGTCGCAGGCAAATATGCAGCCGGCACCGTTGTGCCCGCCGCAGACGTGTTTGCGGTTGGCCAAAAGGTGGATGTCCAGGGTACTTCCATTGGTAAAGGCTTTGCCGGCACCATCAAGCGTCACAAGATGAGCTCGCAGCGCGCGTCGCACGGTAACAGCCGTTCGCACAACGTTCCCGGCTCCATCGGTATGGCGCAAGATCCCGGTCGCGTGTTTCCTGGTAAACGCATGACGGGTCACCTCGGTGATGTCACCAAAACCACGCAAAACCTCGACATCGTTCGCATTGACGAAGCCCGTCAGTTGCTGATGATTCGTGGCGCTGTGCCTGGTTCCAAAGGCGGTTTCGTCACGGTTCGCGCTGCGATCAAGGCCAAGCCGTCAGCAGAAAAAGGAGCGAACTGATGCAAGTTGAACTCCTGAACGACCAGGGCCTGGCTTCGTCCAAAGTGGATGTGCCTGATACCGTATTCGGTCGCGAATATAACGAGAGCCTGGTGCACCAAGTGGTCGTGGCCTTCCAGGCCAATGCCCGCCAGGGTACCCGTGCCCAGAAAGACCGCGAGCAGGTTCGCCACTCGACCAAGAAGCCTTTCAAACAGAAAGGCACCGGTCGCGCACGTGCCGGTATGACATCTTCCCCGCTGTGGCGCGGAGGCGGTCGTATCTTCCCGAACATGCCTGACGAGAACTTCACGCAGAAAATCAACAAGAAGATGTATCGCGCCGGCATGGCGTCGATCCTTTCCCAGTTGGCGCGCGAAGGCCGCCTGGCTGTGGTTGACTCACTGACCGTGGATTCGCCGAAGACCAAAGTTCTGGCTGACAAATTCAAGGCCATGAACCTCAAGTCGGTGCTGGTCATCGCGCATGAGGTTGATGAAAACCTGTACCTCGCTTCCCGCAACCTGACGGGCATTCTGGTCGTTGAGCCGCGTTACGCCGATCCGGTGTCGCTGGTTCACTACAAGAAAGTCCTGGTCACCAAGGCCGCGATGGACCAACTCAAGGAGATGTTCGCATGAGCGTCCGTAACCCATCTTCCTCCAAGCTGAAATTCGACGAAGGTCGTCTGATGCAGGTGCTGGTGGCGCCCATCGTGTCTGAAAAAGCCACGATGATTGCCGACAAGACCAATGCCGTCACCTTCAAGGTGCTGCAGGATGCGACCAAATTTGAAATCAAGGCTGCTGTGCAGTTGATGTTCAAAGTGGACGTCCAGTCAGTCGCCGTGCTGAACATCAAAGGCAAGACCAAGCGCTTTGGCAAATCCATGGGCCGTCGGGACAACATCCGCAAGGCCTATGTCACGCTGAAAGCCGGTCAAGAGCTGAACCTCGGTGGGGAGTCCGCATAATGGCCGTTATTAAAATGAAACCCACCTCGCCGGGTATGCGCGGCATGGTGAAAATTTCGCGTGGCCACCTGTACAAGGGTGAGCCCCACGCTCCGCTGCTGGAGCCGCAGTTCCAGAAGTCTGGCCGTAACAACAACGGTCACATCACGGTTCGCCACAAAGGTGGCGGCCACAAGCATCACTACCGTGTGGTGGACTTCAAGCGCAACAAGGACGCGATCCCGGCGAAAGTCGAGCGCGTTGAGTACGACCCCAACCGCACGGCGCACATCGCGCTGATTTGCTACGCTGACGGCGAGCGTGCCTACATCATTGCGCCACGCGGCCTTGAAGTCGGCGCCACCATCATCAGTGGTTCGGAAGCACCGATTCGCGTCGGCAACACGCTGCCGATTCGCAACATTCCGGTTGGTTCGACGATCCACTGCATCGAAATGCAAATCGGCAAGGGTGCGCAAATTGCGCGTTCCGCCGGTACGTCGGCGACGCTGCTGGCGCGTGAAGGCACTTACGCCCAGGTGCGCATGCGCTCCGGTGAGGTTCGCAAGATCCACATCGAATGCCGCGCCACCATTGGTGAAGTTGCGAACGAAGAACACAGCCTGCGCCGTCTGGGCAAAGCTGGTGTCAAGCGCTGGATGGGTATTCGCCCAACCGTTCGCGGTGTGGTCATGAACCCGGTCGATCACCCACACGGTGGCGGCGAAGGCAAGACCGGCGAAGGTCGCCATCCTGTCGATCCATGGGGTAACCTGACCAAAGGCTACCGCACCCGCAACAACAAGCGCACGCAAGTGATGATTGTTTCGCGTCGCAAGAAGTAAGGTTAAGCCATGACACGTTCACTCAAAAAAGGTCCCTTTGTCGACCACCATTTGGTAGCCAAGGCTGATAAAGCCGTTACCAACAAAGACAAAAAGCCGATCAAGACCTGGTCGCGCCGCTCCATGATCCTGCCCGAGTTCATCGGTCTGACCATCGCCGTGCATAACGGCAAGCAGCACGTCCCTGTCTATATCACTGATCAAATGGTTGGCCACAAGTTGGGCGAGTTCGCACTCACCCGGACTTTTAAAGGTCATCCGGCTGACAAAAAAGTTGTGAGAAAGTAAGGAAAGACCATGGAAACACGTGCAACCCTCCGGGGCGTTCGTTTGTCGGTCGACAAGGGCCGTCTGGTCGCTGACTTGATTCGCGGTAAAAAAGTGGATCAGGCCCTCAACATCCTGACCTTCACGCAGAAAAAAGCAGCTGGCATCATCAAGAAGGTGGTTGAGTCCGCCATCGCCAACGCTGAACACAACGACGGTGCTGACATCGACGACCTGAAGGTGAAAACCATTTACGTCGAGCAGGGCGCCACGCTCAAGCGTTTCTCGGCGCGCGCCAAGGGCCGCGGTAACAGCATCAGCAAGCCCACGTGCCATGTGTACGTCGTGGTTGGCAACTAAAGGCAGCAGGATATGGGACAAAAAATCAACCCAACCGGGTTCCGCCTTTCCGTTAGCCGCAACTGGTCGAGCCGCTGGTACGCCAGCAACCGTGACTTCGCCGGCATGCTGGCTGAAGACATCAAGGTGCGCGAGTACCTGAAAAAGAAACTGAAGAACGCTGCGGTTTCGCGCGTTTTGATCGAGCGCCCTGCCAAAAATGCACGCATCACGATTTTCTCGGCACGTCCAGGTGTCGTGATCGGCAAAAAAGGCGAAGACATCGAAGCGCTGAAAAAAGAACTGAGCCGCCAGCTGGGCGTGCCGGTCGCCGTGAACATTGAAGAAGTTCGCAAGCCTGAGATTGATGCCAAGCTGATCGCAGACAGCATCACCCAGCAGCTTGAGAAACGCATCATGTTCCGCCGTGCGATGAAGCGCGCCATGCAAAACGCCATGCGTCTGGGTGCCTTGGGCATCAAGATCATGTCGTCTGGCCGCCTGAACGGTATTGAGATCGCTCGTTGCGAGTGGTACCGCGAAGGTCGCGTACCCCTCCACACCCTGCGCGCCGATATCGACTACGGTACTTCTGAAGCCAAGACCACCTACGGTGTGATCGGCGTCAAGGTCTGGGTCTACAAAGGCGACACGCTGGGCCGTGGTGATTCACCAGGTGCCCGCATGATCGACGTGCCGCCAGATGACGAGCGTAAGCCACGCGGCCCACGTCGTGATGCCCGCCCAGGCGAGCGCACTGACCGTCCGGCTCCCCGTACTGCACGCCCTGCGGCGCGCGGCGCGGTTGGCGCAACGAATGTTGCACCTGCCGATGGCAGCGACAAACCGGCTGAAGCTACTCCTGGTAGCGAAGCCCCGAAAACCACCGTTAAGCGTGTCCGCAAAGCCACGCCAGCTGCAGCAGCTGACGGTGCCAAGACTGAGTAATCAGTCAGAATAACGGAGAATATCAATGCTGCAACCCGCTCGCAGAAAATACCGCAAAGAGCAAAAAGGCCGTAACACTGGCGTTGCCACACGAGGCAACTCGGTGGCATTCGGTGACTTTGGTCTCAAATGCACTGATCGCGGCCGCCTCACGGCTCGCCAGATTGAAGCCGCACGTCGTGCGATTTCCCGTCACGTCAAACGTGGCGGCCGTATCTGGATCCGCGTCTTCCCGGACAAGCCGATTTCCCAAAAGCCTGCTGAAGTGCGTATGGGTAACGGTAAAGG
>NCGI01000166.1 GCA_002256925.1 Polaromonas sp. 28-63-22 | reverse complement strand
CCGCCGGAATCGGATTCTTGATGGACCATGCTGACACGTTCATCAGAATGCTCCTTATTTAGTAGCTGCTGGCGCAGATGCTGCCGGGGCAGCAGGCGCTTTTGGCTTGAATTCTTCGGCGACGCGCACCAGATCACCATCGTTCAGGAAGCCTGCACCATTGACGACGATGCGGGTATCGGGGGCCAGCCCCGAGACGATTCCGACCCGGTCGCCGGCCAGCCGCCCGGTTTGCACCTTCACCTGGCTGACACGGTTGTCCGAGCCCAGCAGAAAGACGTAGTTGAAGCCGTCGCGCACCACCAGCGCGCGTTGCGGAATCGTCAAGCTGTCTGTCTGGCCCAACTCAAATTCCCCACGCGCAAACATTCCAGGTAATGTGGCCCCCACGCTTGTCGCTTCGCGTACTGCGCTGCCCCCCGAGGGGGCGCTGCGCCTGCGGCCCGGCGGAGCCGGTTCCGCGGCCCCTGCTGGGGAAGATGGTGCCCCCACGCTTGTCGCTTCGCGTACTGCGCTGCCCTCCGAGGGGGCTGGCCTTGCTTCGGACGGCCCGGCGCTGCGGCCGGTGGTCTGCGTGTGGGTCTTCGGTGCTGCCATGGCAGGCAGATCGACATACACCAGCGCCGTGCGCGTCAGCGGGTCCACGCTGGGCGCGATCATGCGGACGCGGCCCTGGATCTCGCCGCCGCTTCGGGTGCCAGCACCTGGGTCTGCCGGCCGCGCAGCTGCTGCGCCGAGAGCACCGCCTGCGCCGCCTCGGCGCGCGCCTTCGCGGTTTTCTCGGTCGTGTTGTACTGGTTGATCTGCTGTGTGCTGAGCGCGCCCGAATCCTGCAGCGTGCGGGCGCGTTCGGCGTTGCCGGCCGCGTCGGCGGCTGCGGCCTGCGCCTCCAGCAGACTGGCCCGCGCCTGCGCGACGTCGGCTTGCACGCTGTCGGTTGAAAACTTCGCCAGCACCTGACCGGCCTTGACCACATCGCCCACATTGACCAGCACGTCGGTCAGGCGCAGGCCGCTCGATTCGGCGCCGATGATGGCCTCTTGCCAGGCCGTGACGTTGCCGTTGGCGGCCAGCGTGATCGGCAGCCGGGTGCGTTCGGGCGCGGCCACGGTCACGGTCAGCGCGGGCCGGGCCACAGCCTGCACGGGCTTGTCGGCAGGCTTGCCCATCCAGCGGACCAGCAACACGGCCGCGCCTGCGATGACGAGTGCCGCGACGACGATCAGGGCGACCACTCTGAACGTTTTGGAATCAGGTTTTTTCATGCTTGCAACCGGTCAGGACAGGGCCAAAGAAATAATCGGAGGGCGGGCGGGACGCGTCACCGCGCCGACGCCCGGGCGGCGCCGCCCGCTGCGTCCCACTGCGGCGTCCAGCCGCCGCCCATGGCGCGGTACAGGGCGACCGCCGCCGCGCGCTGCTCGCGCTGCAGCGACACAGCGTTGGTCTGGGCGGCCAGCAGCGCGCGGCGCGCGTCTTCCAGCTCGACCAAACTGGCCAGACCGGCCTGGTAACGCGCTTCGGTGCCGGTGAACGAGGCGCGGTAGCCATCGACAGCCGCCTGCGTATCCCCGCTGCGCCCGGCCGTGCTTTGCAGGTTGACCAGCGCTTCTTCCACCTCGCGCACGGCCTGGCGCACGCGCGCGCGGTACAGCGCCGCCGCCTCTTCGTAGCGCGCGTAGGCGGCATCGACATTGGCGGCGCGGCGGCCGGCATCGAACAGCGGCAGGCTCAGCGTGAGCGGGCCGACCGACCAGGTCTCCAGCGTGGCGGCAAAGCTGCTGCTGCGGATGCGCGTCTTGCCGATCGAGCCGCTGAGCGACAGGTGCGGGTAGCGTTCGGCCTGCGCGCTGCCCAGCTCGTCGCTGGCGGCGGCGACCTCACGCGCCGCGTTGAACACATCGGGACGCTGCTGCAACGCGTCGGCGGGCACAGTCGCTATCATATTGATAGCTAGTGGCGCAGGTATTGCCTGGGCTGTGGCTACTTTTTGCTTAAGATCTGGCTCAGCCAGACCCGTCAGGGCCACCAGCGCCTTGGTGTCCAGCTCGCACTGCGCAGCCTGTTGGGTGGCGCGCGCGCGGGCTTCGGCCGCGCTGGCGCGTGCCAGGGCCTCGGTGGCCGGCGCCGTGAAACCGGCGCGCATGCTGAGCAGGGCCAGGCGCGCGGTCTCAGCGCGCGACGCGGTGTCGGCGCGCGTCACGGTATCGAGTTCACGGCAACTGCGCAGGCTGAAGTACTGGTTCGCCACTTCGGCCGCGACCGATACGCGTGCGTCGTGCCACTGCGCCTGCGCGCCATCGAAGCGCTCGGCAGCGGCGCGGCGGCTGGCAAGCCGCCCGCCGAACACGTCGATTTCCCAGGCTGCCTGCAAGCCGGCCTGCAAGGTGGTGGCGACGGGTGCCGACGGCGAAGTGCCCAGCTGCGACGCGCCCCGGCTGGCGCTGGCCGAGGCATTGAGCGAGGGCAGCATATCTGCGCCGGCCCCCACCAGCGTGGCCCGCGCCTGCTCGATGCGCGAGCGTGCCGACGCGACGGTGGGACTGACCGCCTGCGCCGCCGCGATCAGTTCCACCAGCACCGGGTCGCCCTGCTGCAGCCACCACTGGCTGAGGTCGGCCAGGCGACCGTGGTGCGGCAGCGACGCATCGGCCGTGGTGTCAACGGCTGTGTCGGCCTGGGGACGCGCTGCCAGCCACTGCGGCGCGACCGGGGCCGAGACGCTGCGCGGCGCCGACGGAACGGCGCAGCCACCGAGCAGGCCGGCCAGTACCGCTGCGGCCAGCCAGGGGCTTCGGGGCGTTTGTGAGGACGTCATGACTGACTCTTTCCGCGCCGCGCCGCTTCCAGGGCCACCATGGCCTCGGCCTGGTCCACCAGTTGCGCCGCCCAGGTATCGATGGACTTCGCACCGCGCAGCAGACTGGGCCGGATGGCCTGCACCACATCACGCGTCATGTAGAGGTGCATGGCCAGCCCGGCGATGCTGAACGCGAGCCGATGCAGATCGTCGTCGGCCCGGGTGATCCCCAGATGGCGGCCCAGCATGGCCACCAGCGCGGCGTGGGCGGGCTTGATGCCCTGATCAATCTCCTGCGCCCACACGCCGGTGGGCTCCAGCATTTCACGAAAATGCAGGCGCATGCATTGCTGCACCAGTTCGCCCTGCTTCATGGGTTCGAGGAAGCTGCCGATCAGGCCGGCCAGCGATTGGCGCAAGGTGAAGTGCTGCTGGTCATACAGCAGGACGTCTTCCTTCGGGCTGCCAAGCGGCTCGTCGAAGATGGCGCGGTACAGGCCCGCCTTGTCGCCGAAGTAGTAGCTGATCGACGCAATGTTGACACCGGCCGCCAGGGCAATAGCGCGGGTGGAGGTTTTGGCGAACCCTTTTTCGGAGAAAAGCCTGAGCGCCGTCAGCAGCAGGTGCTGGCGCGCTTCGATGCCCGCCGCGCGCTGGAGCCGTGTCTCGGCTGCAACGCCAATGGGCGTTGCCGGCACGGACGCAGCAGCGGGGTCAGGCGGCGGCTGGGGTCGCGCGGCACGGGCGGCGGAGATTTTCAGCCTGGCGGGTTTCGGGCTTGCACGCATGGCCCGGATTTAAGCACATTAATCAAACGATTGATTAAATTCATGCAAATCTTTACAAGTATGACGGCGCGCCGACGCTGTCCGGGCGTCGCCAGGCGTGACCGGACGCCAGCGAGCTTCGGCGGCGGTGAGCGGCCGTCAGCGTGACGGGTTGAAGGCGGCGACCCACAGCCGCTGGATCGCCTCGCGCTCGTTGAGCAGCGCCAGCGGGCTGACCTGGGTCGGCTCTTCGTTGAGCCGCGCGTTGTGCTGCACGCGGCGCAGTTCGCGGTAGGCCCGGGCGGCGCCCTCGCCCACGCCTGCAGGCAGCAGACCGGCACGCTCGGCACGTTGCAGCAGCGCAATGTTGCCCACGTTGTCGGCCAGTTCGGGGTGCCTGGCCGACGCGGACAGGACCAGGAACTGCACCGCGAACTCGGCATCGACCATGCCGCCCGACGTATGCTTGACGTCAAATGTTTCCGCGTGCGGCGCGGCGTCGGCGGGCGGGGTGCGAGCCTGGCGCGCCGGGTGCGCGGCGCGCACTTTTTCGCGCATGGCGACGATCTCGCGCTGCAGCGCGCCGACATCGCGCGGCGCCATGATGACGTTGCGCCGCACCTGCTCAAAACGCTGGCGCAGCGACGCGTCGCCCAGCACGAAGCGCGCCCGTGTCATGGCCTGGTGCTCCCAGGTCCAGGCGGTGTTGCTGCCGCGCTGCTGCTGGTAGTTGGCATAAGCCTCGAAACTGGTGACCAGCAGGCCGGAGTTGCCGTTCGGCCTCAAGGCGGTGTCAATTTCAAACAGGTCGCCCTCGCCGGTCTTGACGGTCAGCCAGTTGATCAGCTTGCGCACAAACGCGGCATACACCTCGGGGGCGCGCTCGTGCTCGTCCTCATAGACAAAAACAATGTCAAGGTCGCTGCCGTAGCCAAGTTCCTTGCCGCCCAGCTTGCCGTAGGCAATGATGGCAAAGCGCGGCTGGTCGTCGGCGGTGCGGTGGCGGTTTTTCAGGCGCTCCCAGCACCACTGCGCCGTCACGCGCAGCACGGTGTCGGCCAGCGCGCTCAGGTCGTCGGCAACCTGCTCGACCGTGAGCACACCCTCCACGTCGCGCGCCAGGGTGCGAAACAGCTCGGCATGGTGGGCGCGGCGCAGCAGGTTCAGGCAGGTCTCTTCATCGGCCTCGCCGGTGCGCTTGAGGGCGGCCAGCCGCTCGTGCAGTTCGCGCGCAAAAACCTCGCCATCGAAGCGTTCGTGCAGCATCACGTCGCTGGCCAGCTCGTCAATGACGCCAGGGTGCTGCAGCAGGTAACGCGCCGGCCATTTCGCCGCGCCCAGCAGGCGCAGCAGGCGCTCGTGCACCGCCGGGCGCTCCAGCAGCAGCGCCAGGTAGCTCTCGCGCCGCAGCAGCGGCTCGATCCAGTCGATGATGCGGATCGCGGCTTCTTCGGTGACGGCGCCTTCGCGCAGCCACAGCGCCGTGCGCTGGACCAGCCGCACCAGGCGCGTACGCGACTCGTCGCGCAGCGCCAGCACGCGGGGATGCTGGCGCCACAGCGCCAGCCGGGTGCGAAACTGCTGCGGCCACTGCTCCGACAACTGATCCAGCAGATCGCCGTCGGTCAGCGCATCGTCCCATCCGGGGCTGGCCTGGCCACCGGCCTTGCCGCAGGTCTTGCAACCGCCGTGGTCACCGAGCAATTTGTCGAACTCGTCTGCGACCAGCTCGCGGTGCGTGTCAAGCTCGGCCAGCAGGCCGCGCGCATCGACAAACCCCAGCGTCTGCGCGACCCACGCCAGATCGTCGTCACGGGTCGGCAGCACGTGCGTCTGCTGGTCGTCGAGGTACTGGATGCGGTGCTCGACACGCCGCAAAAAATCGTAGGCGCGTGTCAGCGCATCGGCCGTTTCCTGAGGCATCAGGCTGGCGCGGGCCAAGCGCTGCAGCGCATCGACGGTGCGGCGGGTGCGCAGTTCGGGGAACTGTCCGCCGCGCACCACCTGCAGCAACTGCACGGTGAACTCGATTTCGCGGATGCCGCCGCGCGACATCTTCACGTCGTTGGCGCGCTCGGGGTGGCCGGCACAGCGCCTGGCGGCGTGTTCGCGGATCTGCCGGTGCAGGACGCGCAAGGCATCAAAAACGCTGTAGTCCAGGTAACGCCGGAACACAAAAGGCAGCACCGCGCCGCGCAGCGCCAGCGCCAGGCCGCTGCCGATGCATTGCCGGGGCGCCACCACGCG
>NCGI01000165.1 GCA_002256925.1 Polaromonas sp. 28-63-22 | reverse complement strand
ATCGCGTCGATCAAGGCCGCCAACGCGGGGCTTTCCCTCGACGGCTCGGCCGTGGCCAGCGATGCGTTCTTTCCGTTTCGCGACGGGCTTGACGTGGTGGTGGATGCTGGCGCAAGCTGCGTGATTCAACCCGGCGGCAGCATGCGGGACAACGAAGTCATCGCGGCGGCCAACGAGCGGGGCGTCGTCATGGTGCTTACTGGCGTGCGGCATTTCCGGCATTGATGCCCGGGCCGGGCGTGTCGTGTGATGGTGCCGATGAGCCGTTTACGCGACTGCGCTGCGGTCGATTCCTGAGACGATTTGCGGGCTCAGGTGCCAGATTTCTAAGTGTTTTTGGCCTGTAGCCCAGGTAATACCTGCGCGGGCAGCTATTATTTTGATAGCGACTTGAAAATATCGGCGGCTGCCTGAACGGTGGTGTGAATGTCGTCGGCGCTGTGCGCCGCGCTGACAAACCCCGCCTCGTACAGTGCGGGCGCAATGTAGATGCCGCGATCAAGCAGTCCGTGAAACAGCGCATTGAAGCGCGCGCCATCCGTCGTCATCACGGCCGCGTAGTTTTGCGGCAGGCTGTTCAGTAAAAAGAAGCCGAACATGCCGCCTTCGCTGTCACCGCAAAAAGGCACGCCGGCCTGTGCGGCGGCTGCCGTCAGGCCGGACACGAAGCTGCGCGTGCGCCCGGCCAGGGCGTCGTAAAAACCCGGCTTCTGGACTTCACGCAAGGTTGCCAACCCGCAGGCCGTAGCCACCGGGTTGCCTGACAGGGTTCCAGCCTGGTAGACCGGGCCCATGGGTGCGAGCTGCTCCATCACGTCACGCGTTCCGCCAAAGGCGGCCAGCGGCATGCCGCCGCCAATCACCTTGCCGAGCACGGTCATGTCGGGTTTGAAGCCGGGAATGCTGCGCGCGTAAACGCTTTGCGCGCCGCCGAGCGCCACGCGAAACCCGGTCATCACTTCATCGAACACCAGCAGCACACCATGCTTCGTGCATAGCTCCCGGCAGCGTTGCATGAACGGAATGCTGGCGCGAACAAAATTCATGTTGCCGCAGATCGGCTCGATCATCAGGCAGGCGACGCTGTCACCATGCAGCGCAAACGCTTCTTCAAGCTGCGCGATGTGGTTGTATTCCAGCACCAGTGTGTGCTGCACCACTTCAGGTGGCACTCCGGCGCTGGTCGGGTTGCCGAACGTGGCCAGGCCCGAACCCGCCTTGACGAGCAGCGCATCGGCGTGGCCGTGGTAGCAGCCTTCGAACTTGATGATCTTGCTGCGACCGGTGGCGCCGCGCGCCAGGCGAATCGCGCTCATGGCCGCTTCGGTGCCCGAGCTGACCAGCCGCACCATCTCGATCGAAGGAACAAGCTTGACGATCTCTTCAGCCAGCTCGACCTCGCGCTCGGTCGGCGCGCCGAACGAAAATCCGTCGAGCATGGCCTTCTGCACGGCGTCGAGCACGGCCGGGTGGCCATGTCCGAGAATCATCGGCCCCCATGAGCCGATGTAGTCGATGTAGCGCTGGCCATCGGCGTCCCAGAAATAGGCGCCCTGCGCCCGCTGCACAAAACGTGGCGTGCCGCCGACCGCCTTGAAAGCGCGGACCGGCGAATTCACGCCCCCGGGGATAAGTCGTTTGGCGCGATCAAAGAGGTCGTTGTTGCGCGAACGCTGGCTGCTTGCGGAAGGCATGGTGGCGGGTTGGGCTTTAATGTTTGGTGGTGCCGTTGGAAGGCAGGTCGAAAAGAGGCGGGCTGGCGTCATCGCCACCTTCGGCCTGCTCGTCAGGTTCGGCATCGTCGGCATCTACGTCGGTCTGCGCCCAGAACATGCGATCGGGCACGATATTGCCCATGCCGGGATGAAACCCTGCGTCGAGGCTGTGGTCCAGATAGGTGAGGGCCTCGGCGGTTGCCGCCTGCAGGTCGTGCCCGTTGGCCAGCAAGGCTGCAAGGGCGGCGCACAGCGTGTCGCCGGCGCCCGAAAAGACGGCTTCGAAACGCTCGAATTTTTCGCTGTACAGAACCGCCTGCGGCGTGGCCAGCACGTTGTCGATGAACTGGTCGGGCAGCGGTATGCCGGTGACCAGCGTGTAGGGCACGCCCAGATCGGCCGCAGCCTTGGCAATATCGCGGGCCGAGGGATTGCGCTCGCCCGGCCAGTCAGGCAAAAGCCAGCGCCACAGGCTGCTGTGGTTGCCTACCAATAAGGTGGTCTGGGGCAGCAGCAGCTCGCGGAAGGCATCGAGGTAACTGTCGATCTCGCTTTCATCCCACCACGAGAGATTGGGCATGTAGGTAATAAGAGGTATGTCCGAATAATCCGACGCAATCTGCGCGATGGTGCTGATGTTTTCCGGGCTGCCGACAAACCCGACCTTGATCGCAGCGACCGGCATGTCTTCGAGCGCGGCGCGCGCCTGGTCCGTGACGGCTTCTTCATCGAAGGCGAAGTGATCAAGAATCTCGGCCGTGTCGCGCACATAGGCGCCAGTCACTACAGCCAGTGCGTGAGCGCCCGCAGATGCGATGGCAGCGATGTCGGCCGTCAATCCACCGGCACCGCTGGCGTCGTTGGCGTTGAAGGTCATGACGCAGGCAGGTGACGCGGCGTCCTCCTCGATCTGAAGCTGTCGGCTTTCGAGGTGAGGGAGGTTGGGGTTTGGCATGGCTGCGATTTTTGCGTAATACGCGACGTTGTACGCGAATTAGCAACGCTGCGTCGATACAATTGTTGCATTCTATTCGAAGGCAACTTAAGCTGTGACTCAATCAAAAACATGGATGTGTTTAATTTGTGGATGGATCTATGACGAGGCTGCGGGTGCACCTGAACACGGGATCGCGCCAGGCACCGTCTGGGCCCAGGTTCCGATGAACTGGACCTGTCCTGAATGCGGTGCACGCAAAGAGGACTTCGAGATGGTTCAGATTTAACAGCAGGAGCGCGCCCGGCCATGAATGGCCCTGGTGTTGCGGGCGGTGACCGAGGCCGAACAGGGAGCAAAGGCAGTGAGTATTTCGAGTTCCGGGTTAAAGGTTCTGGTGATCGATGACAGCAACACCATCAGGCGAAGTGCCGAGATATTTTTGAAGCAGGGCGGGCATGAGGTGGGCCTAGCTGAAGATGGCTTTGATGCGCTGTCAAAGGTCAACGACTTTGAACCTGACCTTATCTTCTGCGATATCTTGATGCCGCGTCTTGATGGCTATCAGACCTGCGCGATCATCAAGCGCAACGCCAAATTTGCAGGGGTTCCCATTGTGATGCTGTCCTCCAAGGACGGTGTTTTCGACAAAGCGCGAGGACGCATGGTGGGTTCACAGGATTACCTCACCAAACCTTTTACCAAAGACCAGTTGCTCCAGACTGTTCAAGAATTTCTCAGCGCAAAACAAGGATTGGCGTAATGGCTATCAAAAAAGTACTGGTCGTTGACGACTCCAAAACGGAGCTGATGTTTCTGACCGATCTGCTCGTCAAAAATGGCTTCACGGTCAAGACCGCGGAGAACGCCGAGGACGCGTTTCGCCGCCTTGCCGAGGAAAAGCCCGAACTCATTCTCATGGATGTGGTGATGCCAGGCCAAAATGGCTTCCAGCTCACGCGCGCCATTTCCCGCGACCCGCTCTACGCTGATGTTCCCATCATCATGTGCACCAGCAAAAACCAGGAAACCGATCGGGTCTGGGGCATGCGGCAGGGTGCCCGGGATTACATCACCAAGCCGGTGGATTCGGCCGAGCTGATTGCAAAGATCAAAGCACTAGGCTGACGGTCCATAAAAATACAGCATGGCGAACCGACAAGCCCTCCGGGAGCTACAAACACGACTTGCCGAGAAGCTTCAAATTGCTCGCACGCAAGGCGTCGCCGCCTCTTGGCTCGCTGTGGAGGCGGGTGGAAAGAAATACCTGTTTCCGCTGAGTCAGTCGGGAGAAATTTTCCCCTGGGTGAGTACTCAGGCCGTGCCCTATACCCAAGCCTGGTTTGCCGGCGTGGCTAATTTGCGCGGAGGGCTTTTTGGCGTGGTTGATCTGGCCAGTTTCGTCAGTGGCCGGCCGCCGCCCCAGAAAAATGAACTCGCCCGATCGGATTCCCGGCTGGTCGCTCTGAACAGCGCGCTGGAAGTTAATTGCGCTTTGCTGATCGACAAACTTTCCGGCTTGCGCAACCAGGAAGCCTTCGGTGATTTTTCCCCGAGAAAGCCCGATGCTCCCGATTTTTTCGGCAATGAGTATGTCGATATCCATGGCACGACGTGGCAGGAAATCAACCTTCAGCTGCTTGCCCAGCAAGCGAATTTTTTGACGATTGGCGCCTAGCGCGTTTTGTTTTTCCGGAAAGCTCCTCATGTCTGTTTTTCAAAGTATCCAGAAGCTGTTTAAACCCAGGGATGTCCAGCTTGAGGACAGCATGGACCTCGCCTCTGTGGGTGTCCCGGTGGACGTGCTTGCCAATGCCGCGATGGACGAAGCTTCCCTGCGCGCTGCTGCTATTCGCCAGCCCGCCAGCGGTGACGACGCCTTTGCGTCAAGCCGGCTCGCAACGGGTGACGAGGCAATACCCCCGGTAGAGGGTGATTTGCTGGCGCTTCCGCTGCTCGGTCGGCGCACCATCGGCCAACATCAGAAAATTCTTGCCTCCTTGCTGGTGTTGGCGCTGATTGTTTTGGCTGCAGTGACATTCTTTGCCTTGAACCAGGCCGAGCGAGTGGCTCAGGAAGTGTCTGCCACTGGGCAGTCTCTGATGCAGTCGCAGCGCCTGGCCAAATCCGTGTCGCAGGCACTGGTGGGTAGTGCGCAGGCCTTCCCTGACGTTCGTGAGAGCTCTGATGTGTTGGCTAAAACGGTACGCGGGTTGAAGTCTGGCGATGACAGCCTTCGCCTGGCGCTGAAATTGCGGAGACCGTGTCGTCCTTGAAGCTTCAGCAGAATGCGGCCTCCGCAGAGATTTCGGCATCGGGTCAGCTGGTGATGTTGACCCAGCGAATTGGTAAATCAGCCAACGAATTTCTGACCATGGAGGGCGTGAGCCCCGAGGCGGTTTTTCTGCTGGGCAAGGACCTGAATTCGTTCAAGGAAATTGCCCAGGGCCTGCTGGAGGGCAGTCCCGAGTTGCGCCTGAGTGCGGCGAAGGATCCGCAAACGCGCGAGCGTCTGCAGGCCTTGCTGGCCCTTTATGAGCAGACGCGGGTGCAGGCCGGCGCCATTTTGGGCAACCTGCAGGGTCTTGTGTCTGCGCGTGAGGCGCAATCCTCCATCATCGCGGACAGCGAGCCGCTGCGCCGCAGCCTTGAAGACTTGCAGGGCAAGCTTTCCGCGCAGACCGGTCTGAGTGCCAGTTCGCTGACCGTATTGATTCTTGCTGCAGCCATTGCCCTGATTTGTGCCGCGGGTCTGGCCCGACTGCAGGTGAAGGACAGCCAGCAGCGCCAAACCATCGCAGAGGGGCAGCGGCAGGAGGCCAAGAGCCAGGAGCAGGACGCCAAGCGCGTCAACGACGCCAACCAGGCGGCCATTTTGCGGTTGATGAATGAGTTGCAGACGGTCGCTGAGGGTGACCTGACGCAGGAAGCAACGGTGACGGAGGACATCACCGGTGCTATTGCCGACTCGGTCAACTACACGGTCGAGGAGTTGCGTCAGCTGGTGGGTAACGTACAAAACACGGTGACCCGGGTTGCGCAAACCACAGCGCAGGTGGACAGCACATCGACCGAGCTGCTCGCTGCGTCCACCGAGCAGCTGCGTGAGATCCGGGAAACCGGTCAGTCGGTGCTGGACATGGCTTCCCGGATCAATGAGGTGTCCACACAGGCTCAGGAGTCATCCCAGGTGGCCCGGCAATCCCTGACGGCCGCCGAGACGGGCCTTCAGGCGGTACAAAATGCCATCGGCGGTATGAACTCCATCCGTGACCAGATTCAGGAAACCTCCAAGCGAATCAAGCGACTCGGCGAGTCGTCGCAGGAGATTGGTGAGATCACCGAACTGATTTCTGACATTACCGAGCAGACCAACGTGCTGGCGCTCAACGCGGCTATTCAGGCGGCTTCGGCTGGCGAAGCCGGTCGTGGTTTCTCGGTGGTTGCCGAAGAGGTGCAGCGGCTGGCCGAGCGGTCTGCCGATGCGACGCGCCAGATTTCCGCGCTGGTCAAAGCGATTCAAACCGA
>NCGI01000164.1 GCA_002256925.1 Polaromonas sp. 28-63-22 | reverse complement strand
GCGGGTACGCCAGATGCAGCCCGCCGAGCTCAGCCAGGAAGCCACACGGCTGGCAGCACCGGCGGATGCTGCGGCGCCGGGCAATCAGCTGCAGCTGTCGCTCGTTCTGAGCCAGTTGCGGCAATTGCCGGAGCTGATCCGCGCGCAGGAGCTGCTCGGACGTGTGCTGGCCAATGCGAGTCCAGACGCCCAGGCGCTGCATCCGCTGGCGCGGCTGCTGGCCTTTCGCTATGGCGAGCAGCGCCGGCTCGAGGAACAGCTTGAAAAAGAACGCCAGCAAACGCGCGACGTGCAGCGCCGGCTCGATCAGACCAACGAACGCCTCGAAGCACTCAAAGCCATTGAACGCAGCCTGACCACCCGACCTCCGGCCCCGCCCGTGCCTGCAGCCGCGCCAGCGTCGGTGGCACCCGCACCGTCCTCCGCGCCAGCCAGCCGCGGCCGGCCCAACCCACCCTAAGCGCATGGCCACCACGCCCGCAGACATATCATCCGACGCCCGCGCCAAGCCGCACCTGCTGGTGGTGGACGACGATCCGGACATGCTCCGGCTCCTGACCATCCGGCTGACAGCCGCCGGCTACCGGGTCACCGCCGTCACGTCGGCCGAATCCGCCCTGACCCAGCTGCACATTGAGCGCCCCCAGCTGGTGCTCAGCGATGTACGCCTGCCCGGCCGCGACGGCCTGGCGCTTTTTGACGATATACGTGCGCAGCATCCCTCCGTCCCGGTCATTTTGCTGACGGCGCACGGCACCATCCCTGACGCGGTGGAAGCCACCGAGCGCGGCGTCTTCACCTACCTGACCAAGCCGTTTGATGGCAAAGGCCTGCTCGACAAGATCGCCCAGGCGCTGCAGTTGAGCGCGCCCGCGCATGCCGCCGCCAAAGGCAGCCAGGAAGCCTGGCAGAACCAGATCATCAGCCGCTCCAGTCGCATGGCCGAGGTTCTGGCCGAAGCGCGCATGGTGGCGCAGTCCGACGCCAGCGTGCTGATACGCGGCGAAAGCGGCACCGGCAAGGAACTGCTGGCCCAGGCCATTCACCAGGCGGGCGCGCGTGCCAGCAAGCCGTTCATCGCCGTCAACTGCGGCGCCATCCCCGAAGCGCTGCTGGAATCGGAACTTTTTGGCCACGTGAAAGGCGCCTTCACCGACGCCGTGGCCAACCACAAAGGCCTGTTCCAGGCGGCCGACGGTGGCACGCTGCTGCTCGATGAAATTGGGGACATGCCGCCCGCACTGCAGGTCAAGCTGCTGCGGGTGCTGCAGGAGCGCGTGGTGCGCCCGCTCGGTTCGAGCCAGTCCATTGCGGTCGATGTCCGGGTGATCTCGGCCACGCACCGCGACCTGGATGTGGCGATGGCCGATGGCGATTTCCGCGCCGACCTGTATTACCGTCTCAATGTCGTGACATTGACGCTGCCGCCGCTGTCGGAGCGGCGCGAAGACATTCCGCTGCTGGCCAATCACTTCCTGCTCAAACTCGCCCGTAAATATGACAAGCGACTGAGCGGCTTCGCGCCCGAAGCGCTGAAAGCCCTGACCACAGCCGCCTGGCCCGGCAACGTGCGCCAGCTCTACAACGTCGTCGAGCAGGTCTGCGCCTTGCTCACGACGCCGCTGGTTCCCCTGGCGCTGGTACAGCGTGCCCTGCGCTCGCCGAGTGTGCAGGTGCTCACTTTTGCGGAAGCGAAACAGCGCTTTGAGCGGGACTACCTGGTCGGTTTGCTCAAACTGACCGATGGCAATGTCGCCGACGCAGCCCGCCTGGCAGACCGCAACCGGACCGAGTTCTACCGCCTGATGCAAAAGCATGGCCTGACGCCCGGCCACTTCAAGGCCGAAAGCATCGCCTCAGCGTCGCCATCGCCCGCATCGCCCGCGCATTGAGTCGCCGCAGAGCGACAAGCCCAAGCCTTTGATTCCTATAGGGTTTGCCACAACCCGGGCACGGCTTGTCGCTCGCTGGCGACAAAAAACACCGAAACACACGGTTTTCTGCTGGTTTTCGCCGATCCTGCCTGAGGTTTCGCCGGAAAAATCATGCAGGTAGTTGATTTGTATAGGTTTTTCCGCCCTGGCACAGGGTTTGCCCTATACAAGCCATGCAACCCTTCGGCTTCCCGCTTTTCAGCAGCTCTCCCACCCGTTTCCTTGCCCGGCTCAGCCTGACTGCCGGCTTCGTCGCCTTCACCCTGGGCGCCGCCAACGCGCATGCCTGGGGGCTTGACGACGTCGCCGCACTCGCCGCCCAACGCGCGCAGACACCGTTTCAGAACAAGCCCAAGGCCCTGCCCGCAGAGCTCGCCAACCTGAGTTACGACGAATACCGGGACATCCGCTTTAACCGTGACGCACCGCTGTGGCGCAAGGACAAGTTGCCGTACGAGGCGAACTTCTTTCACGTCGGACGCGAGGTGGTCTCGGTCCGCATGCACGAAATTGTTGGCGGCGTAGCCAAACCCATGCGCTACAACCCGGCGGACTTCAACTTCGGCCAAAACAAACTGAGTCCGCAAGGCTGGGGCGATGTGGGCTACGGCGGCCTGCGCATCTTCAGCAACCTAAACACGCCGGACGTGAAAGACGAACTCGCCGTGTTTCAGGGCGCCAGCTACTTTCGGGCGCTGGGCAGCGGCCAGCGCTATGGTCTTTCGGCACGCGGCCTGGCCGTGGACACCGTGGGCGCCGCCAAGGAAGAGTTTCCGCGCTTCACCGATTTCTGGCTGGAGCGGCCGGCGACTGACGCCAGGCAGGTCACCGTGTATGCCTTGCTCGATTCCGAGCGCATGACCGGCGCCTACCGCTTTGACATCAAGCCGGGGGACAACACCACCACCGAGGTGCATGCCCGCATCTTTATGCGCGCCGGCCAGAACAAGGTGGCAACGTTTGGCGTCGCACCGCTGACCAGCATGTTCTATTTCGGCGAGAACCAGCCTCGCGCCGGTGATTTCAGGCCCGAAGTCCACGACTCCGACGGTCTGATGATCGCCAGCGGCGATGGCGAATGGCTGTGGCGCCCGCTGCAAAACCCGGCCAGGCCACTCACCACCTCTTTCAGCATGAAGAGCCTCAAGGGCTTCGGACTGATGCAGCGCGACCGCAGCTACCGCAGCTACGAAGACACCGAGGCGCGCTACGAAATGCGGCCCAGCGCGTGGGTCACGCCGCTCGGCGACTGGGGTGCCGGCCGGGTCGAGCTGTTCCAGTTCCCGATCCCCGACGAAACGCATGACAACGTGGCCGCTTACTGGGTTCCGGAGAAAACGCCGCTGCCCGGTCAATCGCTGGACATCGCTTATCAAATCTCGTGGCAGGGCAAAAACCAGCAATACCCGCCCAACGGCTGGGTGACGCAATCGCGCCGGGGCAACGGTTTTGTACTGGCCAACAAGGACGGCTCGCTGCCGCCCAACCTGCCGACCCAGTTCACCGTTGATTTTGCCGGCCCGGCCCTCGACAACCTGCCCGACGACGCACCGATCAAGGCCGTGGCAACTGCGGATGTCAACGGCCGCGTCGTGGAAAGCCTGGCCTACAAAAACCCTGCCAACGGCCATTGGCGCATGACGCTTCGTGTGCAGCGTGTGAATCCGGCGCTGCCGGTCGAGCTGCGCGCCTTCCTTCAGCTGAACAGCAACGCTGTGAGCGAAACATGGACCTACCTGATCACACCATGACCACACCTGTCTCATCCCTGCCCACACCCGCATCGCGCAGCACCCTGCGCGAAGACCGTCACCCCAATGCGCTCACTGCGCCGCCCATCCACCGCGGCTCGATGTCGCCCAGGCCCTGGCGCGGCTTCTGGAACAGCCTGGGCACGGCGGCGCTGATGCCGCTGGTCCGGCGTGGCAGCCCCAAGCCGGCCACGCCTGCCGACGAAGCACTGGAGCCCTGGCAGCATGCGGCCAAACGGCGCCGCGCCCTCTTTGTGGTGCTGACGCTGCTGAGCACCGCGTTGGCCACCAGCCTGTTTGCCGACCTGCAGCCGGCCTACGACAACGTCTGGCTGGAGTATGGCCAGACGGTGCTGTTCGCGCTGCTGTCCGCCTGGGTTGTGACCGGTTTCATGACCGCGCTGATGGGGTTTTACGTCACGCTGCGCGGCGACCCGCACAGCCTGTCCGCGAAAAAAGTGCAGCATCACACGCTGGGCCACGACACCCGCACCGCCATCATCATGCCGATCTGCAACGAAGACGTGCGAACGGTGTTTGCCGGCCTGCGCGCCACCTGCGAGTCGGTTGCCATGGCGGGCCATGTGCGCGCCTTTGATGTGTTTGTGCTGTCTGACAGCAGCGACCCGTCCATCATCCAGGCTGAGCGCGCCGCCTGGGAAGACCTGCGCACGCAACTGGCCACGCAGCCCGATCAGCCGCAAATCGAGGTGTATTACCGCCTGCGAAAGCGCCGCACCGACCGCAAGGCCGGCAACGTGGCTGATTTTTGCCGCCGCTGGGGCAAGGACTATCGCTACATGGTGGTGCTGGACGCCGACAGCGTGATGAGTGGCGACTGCCTGGTATCCATGGTCAAACTGATGGAAGCCAACCCTAAGGCTGGCATTATTCAGACCGCGACACAGGCCATCGGTCACGTGACCTTGCACGCACGCGCGCAGCAATTTGCTTCGCGCGTCACGGGCCGGCTGTTCACGCTTGGCATGCAGTACTGGCAGATGGGCGAGTCCCACTACTGGGGCCACAACGCCATCATCCGCATCGAGCCTTTCATGCAGCACTGCGCGCTGGCGCACATCTCGGGCACTGGTGGCATGTCGGGCAGCATCATGTCGCACGACTTTGTCGAAGCCGCGCTGATGCGCCGGGCCGGTTACCACGTGTGGCTGGTGGCGGACCTGGTGGGCAGCTACGAGCAGCAGCCGCCTGATCTGCTGGCTGAACTGCAGCGCGACCGCCGCTGGTGCCAGGGCAACCTGCAAAACTCGCGGCTGATTGCCGAGCCCGGTATTCACCCGGTGCACCGCTCTCGGGCTCGCCGATGATTGCCGACTGGACACTGCTGCCCGGCGAACTGGTGGCCCTGTGGGCCTGGACGCTGTGCATGCTGTTTTTGCCGCGCCTGCTGGGCTTGGCAGCCGTGCTGATCAATCGCCAGCAGGCGTCTTATGGCGGTACGGCCAGCCTGCTGCGCAGCGCTGTGCTGGAAACCCTGATCGCCCTGCTTCAAGCCCCGATTCGCATGCTGGCGCACTCACTTTTTGTGATCGTGGCGCTGACCGGTCTGAAGCTGGAATGGAAGTCGCCCCCGCGCGAAGCGGCTGCCGTGCCTTGGGGCCACGCCCTGCGCCAACTGGCCCCGATGAGCCTGGTGATTGCCATGCTGGCGGTCGGCATCGCGATGATCGACGCCAGCGCGCTGGTCTGGTTGCTGCCGGTCGGCTTGCCGCTGCTGCTGTCGATCCCAATGACGGTGCTCACCAGCAAGGTCGGCGTGGGCACTGCCATGCGCGCGCACAGCTACCTGTTGATCCCCGAAGAAACCCGGTCGCCGGCGGTGCTGCGTCGTGCCTGGCAGCACGCCAGCCAGCTCGCGCGGCCGCGC
>NCGI01000163.1 GCA_002256925.1 Polaromonas sp. 28-63-22 | reverse complement strand
CCGGCAATCGCTGCAATCATGAAGATGATGCTGGCAATCGACCAGATGCCCGCACCTGCGGTCGGTGTGTTGTCAACCAGCGGCTCATGCGGCCAGTTGCTGGTGTAGCTCAAATCCGTTTCATGGGGCCGGTCCGTGGCGGCGGCCCAGGCCGACCAGAAAATAAAGGCAGGAAGCGCACGTAAATCAGCCGGGTCAGGCAGCGTACCGGCCGTCATGGCGTACTGTTCGCGCAACTTGTCAAGCGCCGGTGCACCCCCAAACAGGTCGGTGTAGTGCTTGATGACCTGCTGGACCGCCTCGGTGCGCTCAGGCGACAGCGTGATCGCGCCGGTAGCGGCATCGTAGGTGTTGCTGCGCATTTCACCCTTGAGGCGCGCGTTCAAATCGCCCTGCTGACCAATGCTCAACTGCTCGAACGGCTTGCCGAAATCGCGCTGCGCCCATACTGCACGCAACGCCAGTGCCTCACGGTGCAGCCAATCGGCAGACCAGTCAGGCGCCAGGTAACTGCCGTGGCCCCAGACCGAGCCGAGCTGCTGGCCGCCCGCCGAAAGCCATGCCTGCTGGCCGCGCTGAACCTGTCCGTCTGAAAACAACACCGTTCCCGTGGTGCTGATCACCTGTTTGGGAATGGGCGGTGCTGTCAGATAAATCTCCGTGCCGACCCAGCCGAGAACGGCGAAGGATGTGGCGCAGATGACAGCAAGCCAGGTCCAGAGTTTGCGTGTAGCGTGCATGGCAAATTTCCTTTGGAATACGGTTGAAAAATCTGAAACCGCTTCAAATTTAATAAGATGCATTTTACATACAGCTTTCAAATAAGATAGATGTGCGATACATTTTTTAACGCGTCACCTGCTTCCTTGTCCAAAACGCCGGCATATTTCCCCTACCCACTTCAGCCGGGTTTCTCGCGTTCAGGGTCCAGCCTTCACCGGGTTTCTACAACCAGCTTTTACTGCACCATGAGACTGACTACCTACACCGACTACGCCTTGCGATGCCTGATGTATCTGGCCACGAACAGAGACGCCCTGGTGACCATCCAGGGTATCGCCGACGTCCACGGCATTGCCAAGAACCACCTGACGAAGGTGATTCACCAACTTGGCATCCTGGGGGTGGTCGAATCGTTGCGGGGCCGAAACGGCGGCATCAGACTGGGCAAGGAACCCGGTCAAATCAACATCGGAGCGCTGGTTCGAAGCACCGAACCCGACTTTTACATGGCTGAATGCTTTGACCCAGACAAAGGCTTCTGCGTGCTGACCAGCAACTGCAGACTGCAGGGGGCGCTCTACCAGGCAACGGCGGCTTACCTGGCCGTGCTTGACGGCCTGACGCTTGCAGACCTGATCGTCAAGGACAGTGGCCGTATCAAAACGCCTACCGCGTTCAAGTCCATACCTGTTGTGGTGCGCAGGGCTCCTGCTAAAAAAGCACAGACCGAGGCAACAACCAGCCGGGTTGGCGCGATCAAAAAACGGTAGGAAGCCAGGGCGCTGCCCTGCATTGTCTTGCCACATGCCGGGCGTTTGATCTGGATCAAACTTAAACATGCATCTGAAATCTATACTTTTTCTGCAGATCAGGAAACCTGATGCCTGCACCGCCGAAGTTGCCGGGAGGCTGGCTCACGGTGGACCGAACCACTAACTGGCGCGACCCCCGCGCCAGACGTGAACCCATCGAAGGTGATAGCTATGAAATCCGGTTTTATCAGGCATGCTGTTGCAGCGGCAGTCATTGGCGTAGTCGGTCTGTCGTCGGGCTATGCAGCCACGGCCCATGACCAGCACGACACCGGGGTGAAATACCGTCCCGACGTCACCTTTACCCTGCGCACCGACATTGCCGACGGCAAACTGGTGTTCGTGGGCGAGGCCGGGGCCATCAAGGGCAAGGTCAATCCGCAACTGGCAGTGGTCGAGGGCGCCATTGTGCAGATCAATCTGGTCAATGGCGATGGCGCCACGCACGACATCAGCGTTCCTGACTTCAAGGCAGCTTCCAATCAGCTCAACAGCAAGGGGGCCAGCACCACCATTGTTTTCAAGGCCGACAAAAAAGGCGAGTTCAAGTACATCTGCACGTTGCCCGGCCACGTACAGGCCGGCATGATTGGCCAGATCCTGGTGGGCGATGGCGGCGCAAAACCCAAAGCCACCGGCGTGGAAGTCTCACGCAGCCCGATGGAGACGGGTCAGCCCGTCGGTGCCCGCGGGCCGCAAAGCCTGACAGTCAACCTTGAGACCACCGAAGTGCTGGGCCAGCTCGCTGACGGCACCACCTACAAATACTGGACCTTCAACAGCAAGGTGCCCGGTCCGTTCATCCGCGTTCGGCAGGGCGACACAGTGACCGTCAACATGGCCAACGCCATCGACAGCAAAATGATCCATTCGGTGGACTTCCATGCCGTTACCGGCCCGGGTGGCGGCGCGGCGGTCACGCAGGCTGCACCGGGCAGCAGCAAGAGTTTTACCTTCAAGGCCATCAATCCGGGCCTCTTCGTTTACCACTGCGCCACGCCGATGGTCGCGCAGCATATTTCAAACGGCATGTACGGCATGATCCTGGTCGAGCCCGCTGGCGGTCTGCCCAAGGTTGACCGAGAGTTCTACGTGATGCAGGGCGAGCTCTACACCAGCCAGCCGCACGGCACACTGGGCGAAAACGAGTTTTCCCTTGAGAAACTTCTGAAAGAGCAGCCAGAGCACATGATGTTCAACGGCACGATGGATGCGCTGACCAAGACGCACCGCATGGAAGCCAAAGTCGGTGAAACCGTGCGTATCTTTTTTGGTGTCGGCGGCCCGAACGCCACGTCGAGTTTCCACGTGATTGGTGAAGTGTTTGACCGGGTTTTCAGCCAGGCTGACCTGACTTCTGCCCCGCTGAAAAACATTCAGACCATCTCGGTGCCACCGGGCGGTGCCTCCATGGTTGAATTTAAGGTCGAAGTGCCGGGCCGCTACATCCTGGTGGACCACGCCTTGTCGAGACTTGAAAAAGGTCTTGCAGGCTTCCTGTATGTCACCGGTCCGGAAAACCCCCAGGTGTTTAGCACCCCTGAAAAAATGAGTGCAGGCTCCGGTCATTAGCGCCAGGCGGTTGACCCGGAAGTCACGCCGGGCAGCCCAGCCGGTCAATCACCACACAGACCCGTCGTTGACCGCTGGTGTTTGTCCAGCAACCCACACCGTGCTGTGTTCAACAGCATGGTGTTCAAGGCTTTTCGCGCATTGCGCTTGAAGCGTACACCTCAGAACTGGCAAGATGCCGGCTGGACCATGAACTACCTGCATCTCAAAATCATTCACCAAAGCGCCGTCGCGCTTTCGCTGACCGGTTTTTTCGCACGGGGGCTGGCTTCATTTGCTGGCGCTGACTGGGTGCGCGGCAGGATGGCACGAACATTGCCCCACGTGATCGACACCGTGCTGCTTGTTTCCGCCGTGCTCCTGGCCTGGATGCTGCGGCTTGCACCCGGGTCCACGCCCTGGTTGCTGGCGAAGATCATGGGCTTGCTGCTCTACATCGGACTGGGCATGGTGGCCCTGCGGCCTGGTCAGCCCTTGACGCGACGGGTTTTGGCATGGTTGGCCGCACTGGCAACTTTCGCCTGGATTGTTTCGGTCGCCATGACCAAGAGCCCATTGGGATTTTTCATCCTGCTGGGACCACTACGGGCCTCGTGAGTGGCCGCTATTCTGCGCAATTAGTAAAGTCGTAAACAACTCACCCGGCACCGGGTCGGCTCAGGGGGGATCGCCAAAACTGCGCTACTGTTCTTTGGGGAATCCCAGAAATTCTTTTTAGGTGAGTGAATTCTTCAAGGCTGCATCGCGACCTGGCAGGCTGGGACTTTGAGGCTTCCAGGGTGGATCAAAAGCTGTGGGAAGCGTTCCTCGACAGCACCGAGGATCATCTCTTCGGAAAATCTGCCTTTCCCAATATCCATCATTCTTGAGGGGGACGGTCTTTCCTGCTTTTACGCTTGTACGGCAGGAAGGGAGCAGCTCAAGACAAAAAATCCTAGTTTGTAATCAAAACATTGACTGTCGCGACTTGCGCCGAATCATAGGTGGACGTCGCGACAAAGGTGATTGGAATCGCCGCCTGCAGCGGATAAGGAGCGTAAGTATTCAAAAGCACGGCAGACGGGTTCAACGTTGTTGCTGTGATGTTCGCGCCTGCGTAGTACACCTGCGCTGAGCCACTCACCGCGCTACCTCCCACGAAAAGAGACCAAACTGCAGGCTCGCCTGCATCAAGGCTCACTGACTCGCCGGCACGGATAGCAATGTTGATTGAGCCCCCTGGAGGAACGGGCGTATTGCTTGTCGACAGCCCCCCCACTGTAACGCCAATGTTGAAGTTCCCTGGCAAACGGGCATCCCCGCCCCCACCGCATGCGCCCAACAAAAGTGCTGCCGTGAGAGATACAAAAGCCAAGCGAAGCACGTTCCAATCGCGGCCCTTGCCCGGCGCCCCGGTTTGGCTGGTAGCAGATTTTCCCCAACTTTCGAACATAGATGACCTTCGCCGTTTCAGTAGGTATTCAACGTTAAATCATATGGTCCTGATGACACCCGATAGGTGCAATCAAACAGATTGCTTACGCAAAAACGTAAGCGAAGGTACCTGCCGCTCAAACGCAGACCGTTACCGACCGCTCGCGCTGCAATGCGACCGAGCCACGCCCTTGTTAAGCATGTGTTTACGACTTTAATAGCCCGTTTGCGACTTTATTGCGCGGAATCGCCGGATTCCGCCGTTTTCGTCATTCCACAGTCACGCTCTTCGCAAGATTACGCGGCTTGTCCACATCCGTCCCCCGTGCCACCGCCGTGTGATAAGCCAGCAATTGCAGCGGCACCACATGCAGCAGCGGGCTCAGGGCGCCGTAGTGTTCGGGCATGCGGATGACGTGGATGCCTTCGCTGCTTCCCAGGTGGCTGTCGGCATCGGCCAGCACGTAGAGCACGCCGCCGCGCGCGCGGACTTCCTGCAGATTGCTCTTGAGCTTTTCAATCAGGCTGTCGTTGGGCGCCACGGCCACCACGGGCATGGCGCTGGTGACGAGCGCGAGCGGGCCGTGCTTGAGTTCGCCGGCCGGGTAGGCTTCGGCGTGGATATAGCTGATCTCCTTGAGCTTGAGCGCGCCTTCCAGCGCAATCGGGTAGTGCAGGCCGCGACC
>NCGI01000006.1 GCA_002256925.1 Polaromonas sp. 28-63-22 | reverse complement strand
CGTCAAAGATGACAACGGCCTACACGGCTACCGCCGCCTGAGCCCGGTCTTCCTGGCCGACTACGCCACCGCCGACGACGGCACCGGCATCGTGCATTCGTCGCCCGCCTATGGCGTGGAAGACTTCAACGCCTGCATCGCCAACGGCATTGCGACGGACGACATCCTGAACCCGGTACAGGGCAACGGCCGCTACGTCGATGAGCTGCCGCTGTTCGGCGGGCTCAACATCTGGAAGGCCGCACCGCTGGTCATTGACAAGCTGCGCGAACACGATCGGCTCTTCGCCACGCAGAACATCGAACACAGCTACCCGCATTGCTGGCGCCACAAGACACCGGTGATCTACCGCGCTGCGGCGCAGTGGTTTATTCGCATGGACGAAGCAACCGCCGGAACACAGGGCGTTTTCGCCAAAGACAAGGCCGGCAAAACGCTGCGCGCCCTGGCGCTGAACGCCATCGAAGAGACCAGTTTCTACCCTGAAAACGGCAAGACCCGTTTGCGCGACATGATTGCCGGCCGGCCCGACTGGTGCATCAGCCGCCAGCGCAACTGGGGCGTGCCGCTGCCCTTTTTTATCCACACGGCAACGGGCGAGCTGCACCCGCGCACGATGGAGATCATCGACCAGGCCGCCGCCATGGTCGAGGCGGGCGGCATCGAGGCCTGGAGCAAGGCGAGCGCCGAATCCATCATTGGCATTGATGGGGAACATGGTGCGCCGAACTACCTCAAAAGCACCGACATTCTTGATGTGTGGTTCGACTCGGGCACCACGCACGACCATGTGCTGCGCCACAGCCACGCCGCGCAATCGACCTGGCCGGCCGACCTGTACCTGGAAGGCCATGACCAGCACCGTGGCTGGTTTCATTCTTCGCTGCTCACGTCATGCGCGATGTACGACCACGCGCCGTACAAGGGCCTGCTGACGCACGGCTTCACCGTGGACGGCAAAGGCCGCAAGATGAGCAAGAGCGAAGGCAACGTGGTCGCGCCGCAGGAAGTCAGCGGCAAGCTGGGCGCCGAGATCATTCGCCTGTGGTGCGCGTCCACCGACTATTCCGGCGACCTGGCCATTGACGACAAGATCCTGGCGCGCGTGGTCGATGCCTACCGCCGCATCCGCAACACGCTGCGTTTTCTGATGGCCAACGTCAGCGACTTCGACCCGGCCACGGACGCCGTACCGTTTGACGAGATGCTGGAAATTGACCGCTACGCGCTGAGCCGTGCAGCGCAGTTGCAGGCCGACATCCTCGCGCACTACGAGGTCTATGAATTTCACCCGGTGGTCTCGAAACTGCAGATCTACTGCAGTGAAGACCTCGGCTCGTTCTATCTTGACGTGCTGAAAGACCGGCTCTACACGACGGCGCCCAAGTCGCTGGCACGCCGCAGCGCACAGACCGCGCTGCACCAGATCACGCATGCCATGCTGCGCTGGATGGCGCCGTTTCTGAGCTTCACCGCCGAGGAAGCGTGGACGGTGTTTGGTCAGTCGGAATCCATTTTTCTGGAAACGTATGCAAACTTCAAGCCGCAAGACGATGCGCTGCTGGCGAAGTGGGCGCGCATCCGCGAGATCCGCGACGCAGTGAACAAGGACATCGAAGCGTTGCGTGCCGACGGCAAGGTGGGCTCGTCGCTGCAGGCCGAGGTCACGCTGGAAGTTGGTGCCGGCGACCATGCGCTGCTGGCGAGCCTGGGCGAAGACCTCAAGTTCGTGTTCATCACGTCCGCTATTGATTTAATAGCTGCTAGCGCAATGAATACAAGGTCCAGAACCAGTTCTTTCACTAAATGCGAGCGCTGCTGGCACTACCGTGAAGACGTGGGCCATGACGCAGCCCATCCGACGATTTGCGGCCGCTGCACCAGCAATTTGCATGGCGCCGGCGAAGATCGCCGGTTCGCTTGAAAAAAAACCAGGACGCTCCGATTCCAATGGCCAAAAACAACTTCGTCAAATCATCAGGCGGCATGCTGCCATGGCTCGGCCTGGCGCTGCTGCTGGTCATCGTGGACCAGTTCACCAAGGTGCTGATTCTGGGTTACTACCGCTTGGGCGACGCGACCTATGTCACCAGCTTTTTCAATGTGGTTCGGGTGCACAACACCGGCGCGGCCTTTTCGTTTCTGTCGACGGCCGGCGGCTGGCAGCGCTGGTTTTTTACCGGCATCGGCATCGCAGCGGCGCTCTTCATTGTGTGGATGCTCAAGTCGCACGCCGGGCAAAGGCTGTTTTCATTCGCCATGGCCTGCATTCTGGGCGGTGCGGTGGGCAACGTGATCGATCGCACGATGCACGGCTATGTGGTGGACTTCCTGGACTTTCACGTGGCGGGCTGGCATTTTCCGGCTTTCAATGTGGCCGACAGCGCGATCACCATCGGCGCTATCTGCCTGATCCTTGACGAGCTGCTGCGCGTCCGGCGCGCCAGATAATTTGAAGCACCTCCTGAACCTGCTGGCAGCCATTGCCCTTCTCGTGTGGGGCACGCACATGGTGCGCACGGGCATCCTGCGCGTGTTCGGGGCCAGCTTGCGCCAGGTGCTGTCGCGCAGCATCAGCAACCGCGTCAAGGCAATGGTGTCCGGCCTGGGTGTCACGGCGCTGGTGCAGTCCAGCACGGCCACGTCGCTGATCGTGTCGTCGTTCGTGGGCCAGGGTCTGGTCACGCTGCCGCTGGCGCTGGCCGTCATGCTGGGCGCCGACATCGGCACCAGCCTGATGGCGGTGGTGTTCTCGTTCGACTTGTCGTGGCTGTCGCCGCTGTCCATTTTTCTGGGCGTGGTGCTTTTTATCGCCAGGCCTGGCACCGATGTTGGCCGCTTCGGGCGCATCCTGATTGGCCTGGGTTTGATGCTGCTGGCGTTGCGTCTGGTCACCGACTCGGCCGCCGTACTGACGCAGTCGGCCGCCGTCAGGGGCCTGCTGGCGTCGCTGGGCAGCGATCTGCTGCTTGAAATCACGGTCGGCGCGTGCCTGGCCGTACTGTCGTATTCCAGCCTTGCCACCGTGCTGCTGACGGCCACGCTGGCCGGCTCCAATGTGATTCCGCTGGATGTGGCGCTCGGGCTGGTGCTGGGTGCCAACCTCGGCAGTGGCTTGCTGGCGGTGCTGACCACGCTGCGCTCGCCGATCGAGGTCCGTCAGGTGCCGCTGGGCAACCTCGGATTCAAATTGCTCGGTGTGGCGATTGCCGCGCCGCTGGCCGGGCTGTGGCTGCGCTATGCCCGCCCTTACCTGGGCGAGCCGCAGGCGGTCGTGGTGCTGTTTCACCTGATGTTCAACGTCATGGTGGGCATGGTGTTCATCGGGCTCACCCACGTGATCGCGCGCGGGGTCGAAAAACTTTTGCCAAAGGTCGATACCGCCGTCGCCGGCAACCGGCCGCGCCATCTGGACCCCTCGGCGCTGGCTACGCCCTCGCTCGCCATTTCGTGTGCCGCGCGCGAGGCCCTGCATCAGGCCGACGTGGTCGAAACCATGCTGCGCGGCATGCTGGAAGTGATCACCAAAAACGACCGCGGGCTGGCCGAACAGCTTCGCGGCCTCGACGACACGGTGGACCAGCTGTATTCGTCCATCAAGTATTACCTGACCAAAATCTCGCGCGAGGCCTTGAGCGAAAAGGAAAGCCGCCGCTGGACCGACATCATCAGCTTTACCATCAACCTGGAGCAAATCGGCGACATCATCGAGCGCGTGCTGATCGACATCGAGGACAAGAAGATCCGGCCGGGCCGCAGCTTCTCGGATGCCGGCATGGCCGAGATCACCGAACTGCACGAACGGCTGATTGACAACCTGCGCCTGGGCATGAGTGTATTTTTGAACGGCAATGTGCGCGATGCGCAAAAGCTGCTGGAAGAAAAAGCGCGTTTCCGCGACCTGGAGCATGCCTACGCCGCCACGCACCTCGGCCGCCTGTCGAGCCAGACCATGCAGAGCATCGAGACCAGCTCCCTGCATATCGATCTGATCAGCGACCTCAAGCGCATCAACTCGCACATCTGCTCGATTGCCTACCCGATCCTCGACTCAGCCGGTGCGCTGGCGCGCGACAGGATCCGCCATTCAGTGCTGGACGAGCAGCTTTAACCCGCGCGCAAGTTGGTGGCGTCACCGCCCACGTGCCAGCCGGGAAGCCCTGATCGCTCCTGTTTTGATAGCTGCCTGCGCAGGTAATACGTGGCCTGCAGGCTTGTTTGGCTTGAAAAACAGGCCCCTATCGAGCCACTGCGCGACCGACCTGACCACAGCCGCTGGCCTATCCGCCGGGAGGCTGCACGGCGCGGACGCGCCACGCGGGCAGCCAGCTCCGTTCCCGGTGCGGGCCTTAAAGCGTCAAAATCGTGCAGCCGGTGGTCTTGCGGGCTTCGAGCGAGCGGTGTGCTTCGGCGACGTCGGCCAGGGCAAAACGCTGGTCAATGCGGATTTTGACTTTGCCGCTGGTGACCATGGCGAACAGCTCGTCGGCCATTTCCTGCGTGGTTTCGCGGGTGGTGATGTGGCTGAACAGCGTCTGGCGCGTGACATACAGGGAGCCCTTGGGGCCGAGAATGCCGGGGGAAAACGGCGCCACCGGGCCGGACGCGTTGCCGAAGCTGGCCATCAGGCCGAAGGGGCGCAGGCAGTCGAGCGAGCGGTCGAAAGTGTCTTTGCCGACCGAGTCGTAAACCGCTTTCACGCCCTTGCCACCGGTAATTTCCTTCACGCGTGCCACGAAATCTTCTTTCGCGTAGTTGATGACAAAAGCTGCGCCGTGCTCCCTGGCCAGCGCACACTTCTCATCGGAGCCTGCGGTGCCGATCAGTTGCAGACCCATCGCCTTGGCCCACTGGCAGGCGATCAGCCCGACACCACCGGCCGCCGCGTGGAACAGGATGAAATCACCACTCTGCAGGCCACCCTGTGGCTGGGTGCGGCGCAGCAGGTATTGCACCGTCAGACCCTTGAGCATCATGGCCGCGCCGGTTTCAAAACTGATCGCGTCAGGCAGCTTGCAGACGCATTTGGCAGGCATCACGCGCACTTCGCAATAACTGCCCGGCGGCTGGCTGGCGTAGGCGGCGCGGTCGCCAGCCTTCAGGTGCGTCACGCCGCTGCCTACTGCCTCCACGATGCCCGATGCCTCCATGCCCAGGTGCAGCGGCATCGGCAACTGGTAGAGCCCGCTGCGCTGGTAAACGTCGATGAAGTTCAGGCCGACCGCCTTGTGGCGAATGCGGATCTCGCCGGGGCCGGGCTCGCCGACGGTCACGTCAACCAGTTTGAGTTCTTCAGGGCCGCCGTGCTGGTTGATGATGACGGCTTTGGAGGTGATCGGGGTGGTGGAGGTCATGAAGATTGGGTCCAGTTGTCTGTTCAGGAATTTATTGAAAGTTTGGCGAAAAATCAGGAAAGCAGCCAATGGTAACGACGAACGCGCGATGCTGCCGGGCGCGGTCGGCCTTGCGCAGGGCGGCGGCGAAGGCCGCTTGTTAAAGTTGCGCCCATGAATCAACGTTTGAGCCCCGGCACCACCTTTTTATTGGTGCTTCCGCCCCTCCTCTGGGCCGGCAATGCCGTGGTGGGCCGGCTGGTCACCGGCCTGGTGCCGCCGATGACGCTGAATTTTCTGCGCTGGGCGCTGGCCTTTGTGATTTTGCTGCCCGTGGCGCACGGTGTGCTGCGACGCACCGGCCCCATGTCGGTCTGGCCGCACTGGCGGCGCTTTGCCTTGCTGGGGCTGCTCGGCGTCGGCTGCTACAACGCCTTGCAATACCTGGCCCTGAAAACATCGACGCCGCTCAACGTCACGCTGGTGGCGGCGAGCAGCCCGGTGTGGATGCTGGCCACCGGATGGCTGTGCTTCGGTCAGGGCGTGTCCAGAAGGCAGATAGCCGGCGCGGTGCTGTCGATCGCCGGGGTGCTGATGGTGCTGTCGCGCGGACAGTGGGCCTTGCTGGCGCAGGTGCGGCTGGTGCCCGGCGATGTGTACGTTCTGGTTGCCACCGTGGCCTGGGCTTTTTACAGCTGGCTGCTGACGCAACCCAAGGAGCCGGCGTCGATCCGCAACGACTGGGCCGCTTTTCTGATGGCGCAAATCGTCTTCGGCCTGGGCTGGTCAGGCCTGTTCGCGGGCGGCGAATGGGCGCTGACCGACGCGCACATCACCTGGACCTGGCCGCTGGCCGCCGCGCTGCTGTATGTGGCGGTGGGCCCCGCCGTGATGGCCTACCGCTGCTGGGGCATGGGCGTGCAGCGCGTTGGCCCGGCGATGGCGGGCTTCTTCGCCAACCTCACCCCGCTCTTTGCAGCCCTGCTGTCCGCCGCGTTTCTGGGCGAGCTGCCGCAGCTGTACCACGGGCTGGCGTTTTTGCTGATCGTGGGCGGGATTGTGGTGTCGGCGCGGCGCCAACCCGCCTGATGGGTTGGTAGCTACCCGACCTGCATCCGCACCCGCCGCGCCGCTTCCTCGGCACGCGCATCATCGATCTCCCGGATCACGCCGCCGACATCCACCGCGCCGAGCTTGCGTTCGAAGCGGCCGGTCAGCACCGTGTCGGTCGTGAGCACACCACGCTCGTACAGGCTCCATAGCTCCAGGCCGAAGTCGGTGCGGAGCAAATCCGGGGCGAAGCCGCCGAAGAAGTTGCGCAGGTTCTCGACATCGCGCAGCAGCATGCGTTTGGCGTGGTTGTTGCCCGCTGCGTCGATGGCCTGCGGCAGGTCGATGATCACGGGGCCGTCGGCGGCCACCAGAATATTGAATTCCGACAGGTCGCCATGAACCACCCCGGCGCACAGCATGCGCACCACTTCCCGGATCAGCGTGGCGTGGTGTCGGCGGGCGTCTTCGGGCGTGAACTGCACGTCGTTGAGCCTCGGGGCCGCGTCGCCGTGCTCGTCGGTGACCAGTTCCATCAGCAGCACACCGTCGCAAAAATTGTAGGGCCGGGGCACGCGCACGCCGGCCGCAGCCAGGCGGTACAGCGCATCGACCTCGGCGCTTTGCCACGCAGCTTCCTGCGCCTGCCGGCCAAATTTGGTGCCCTTGGCCATGGCCCTGGCCTGCCGCGTGTTCTTGACCTTGCGGTTCTCGGTGTAGTCAACGGCCTGGCGAAAGCTGCGCTCGGTCGCTTCCTTATAGACCTTGGCGCAACGTGTTTCGTCACCGACGCGCACCACGTAAACCATCGCCTCCTTGCCACTCATGAGCTGACGCACCACGGCGTCGATCAGGCCTTCTTCGATCAGGGATTGCAGTCGCTTGGGTGGTTTCATGGGACCTATTTTGCACGCCACCGCAGCGGCCATCGCGCCCGGTTCGGCGAACTGGTCGAACGCCGCTGCGGGCAGTAGCGCTGTCAGCCGATACCCGCCGTCGTGCCGAGGTAACGCTCCAGCACCGCCAGCTCGCCTGGCGTCGGGGCGCCCTTGCCGGTGATGACCGAGTAGACGTTGCCCCGGAAGCCTTCCCGCGGGTAATAGCCGAGAAAACCCCAGCCGATCAGCATTTGGTTGAAGGGGCTGGGGACAAACGTCGCGCTGGCGCTGGCGACCACGACGGAGTTGACACGTAACTTCTGCGCGCCAGCGGCGGATGTGAAGGCGATCACTGCCGGGGCGTTGGCTGGCAGCCGGGTCGGGCTGGTCAGTACCAGGGTCTGTCCAGTGATATCGAACCACTTGGCCTGCGGCTGGCTGTTGCTAAAACCCAGATCAGAGCTGTAGATATGCTCGGCCAGGGATGCCTGAAACACCGGGCCAGTGTTGTTCAGCCCCGGAACGCTCACCGCCGCGATGGCAAAGTGCGCGTCTTCGATGTTGTAGGGCACCAGATTCCTTGTAATCGGCTTGACCGGTGTGACGACAGACTTTTTGCACCAGAAACCGAAGGTCTCGCTCAGCGTATGGTCGGAGTTCTTTTTGCCGTTTGTCACGCGCATGACGGGAAGCGACATGCTGCCCATGGCGCTGCTGTCCTTGTTGGTCCAGTTGAGCATTTCCATGGCGTTGCCCGCGCGGGAGCCGTAGCCTGAGTCCGAAATCGCAAGAACCCGCTGGCCGTCCGCTGCGGGCCCGCCCTGCAGGTAGTCGGTGTGGCCGTCGGCGAGCTCCCATTTACAGGCACTGTAACGGGCAATGATCGCCATCGCCGCGTCGGTCAGGCTGGTGGCGGCGTAGGCCACCGGATCGGACAGCGAGTAGATTTTTCGGGGCGGAGGGGTTTGGCCCCCGAGCTGTCCGTCGCTGGTATAGCTGAGCGTGGTTACGCGGTTGGCTGCCGGGGTGTGGGTAAAGGTGTCTTGCCCATTGGCGCCTGCCGGGATGGTGAGGCGGGATTTATTCAGTATGCCGCCGTTATTGGAGGCCACCGTGAGGACCACCGGGCTGGCCAGGTTGCCGCGCGCATACACCGTGATGGTGACGGGGGTGCCGGCGGGCGCCCAGCCCGGACCATCATCGAACAGGGTGGCCCGCGCGATTCCGGCAGCGGCCTTCATCGGACCGGAGACCGAAGGCTCCAGCGTTTTGTTCTGGTGCCAGCCTGGCACATGGTTGGTTGGGTGGTTGTGGATGGGCCAATGGTTGCCGCCCATCCAGCTGTAGATCTCGCAACCGGCTTCGTAGGCGTGGTTGACAGTCCGTTTGAATGCTTCTTCCCAGCGCGGGTCGTCGATCGGCATGCCGATCTCGGTGACCGCCAGCTTGACGCGGTTGGCTTTGGCCCAATCGGTCGCGATCTTCATGCGATCCACGCCGGTGTTGAGGGTTACGGGTCCGACGCCGAAACCTGCGGTGTAGTTCTTGGCCACCTCCAGGTCAAAATCAAACCCGCCGCCATTGTTGAACGCGTCCATGTAGGTGTGAACTTCGTAAATGATGTTGCTGCCGGCCAAAGGCCAGGCGGGGTTGTATTTCGGTCCGATGTTCATCGCGCCGCCCCAGTAGTTGCCGGCCAGATAGATCGGATGCAAGGGATCAACCGCGCGGATGGCGGCGATCGCCGCCTGCGCAAAGGCCGGCCAGATCAACAGATCTTCCGCTCGCTGCACCAATTCATCGTTCCAGGGAACGATCCCGCCGGGCTGAGGCATGTCATGCGGCTCGTTCATGAGGCCGTAGCCGCCGAAGCCGGGGTGGCTCTTCCACTTCGTCGCTGCCCGGGTCCAGAAATCCGTGAAGTTGGACTGGGTGAGCGTCGCTCCTGCTGCCAGCGCAAAGATGCGTAACTTCACCTGCGAGTTATCGGACGTGTAGGGGCGACTCAAAGGATTGGACGGCACCGTCAGGCCAATCACCGATCCATCGGCCTGGAACTTGAAGTCCTGGTAGCGGCAGTAGTTGTGGCAATCAATGATGCAGGTCATGCCGGCTGCGGCATGCGCATCCAGCACGCCGGTGATGTAAGCCTCGTAAGCCGCATGGAAAGCACCGGGATTGCCGATGGCCGCTCTCGCCGCCGCATTGGCAACCGTGTTGTGCAGCATGGGCTGCAGAAGCTCCCACTGGATCGGCAAGCGGTTCTTGGTGTAGCCATTCGCTGCAAGGTAGGCGACATCGGCTTTGCGCGGCACGGTGAAATTCAGGTTGGGCACTGAACTGGCACCAAAGCGCAAGCTGTCCTTGGCCCACTCCATGCCGGAGAGGTTGGTGCCCATCGCCAGGATGCCGACTGGTGCTGCTGCAGGCACTGGACTGGGGGAGGGAGGAGAGCTTGGTGGGGAAGCAGAATCTGCGACCGGGGCTGGCGCCAGAGCGCCATCCGCCGCTCCACCACCACCACCACCACCACCTCCGCATCCCGCGCCGGCACCCAAGGCAAGCACCGCGGCGGTCGCTTTTCCAAACTCTCTTCTTCGCACGATGGTGTCTCCACCTGTAAAAGCAGGTAATTGCGGGGACGAATGGGCTGGGGCCAACGAAGCTGCAGACCCGAACCAACCAGCGACCTGGCATTTATAAAAATACATCGGGATACTGCCTACCAGGACAGGACATCCCCCCGCCAAGACGAGCGGCCTGTCTTACAAGGGAAACGCCTGGGTCGTCACGCGCGAGGTCCTGCATAGGGACGTACAAGCCCGCAAAAACGGACTGAGATTCAAGCGCTGGCTGCACCACGCCAGGCATCAAACCATCTGCCCACGACGCGGATGCAGTTAACTGTCGGAGCGATGCCTGCTGTTTTGTAGGACTCTCCCGCTTGACACATTTCCGTCCGGTGCGCTGGCGGCCGTCCTTTTTTCCGGCGCCGGCCCGGTGACCTGAACGGCCAGTTCGATTGGCGCCGCCTTCCGCAGACTTATGCCGACGCCAGCGGCTTGAGTTGCTGAAGCAGCGTGGGCACCAGCTCGCTGACGGTGGGGTGGATGTGCATGGCGCGCGAGATGGCGGTGTAAGGCTGATCCGCCGCCATGATGTCAAGCAGGCCGTGCACCACTTCGTCGCCGTTCATACCCAGAATGGCGGCTCCCAGCAGACGATTCGTGTCGGCGTCTACCAGGACCTTCATGAACCCCAGCGTCTCGCCGGCCTCCCGCGCACGACTGACACGCTGCATCGGCATCTTTGCCAGCAATGCGGGCCGTCCGGTAGCCCGCACCTCCCGCTCGGTCATGCCCACACGACCCAGCGCAGGATCGATGAACAGCGCGTAGCAGGGGATTCGATCGCTCACGCGGCGTGGGTCCCGATCAAACAAATTGGCCGCGACAATCTCATGGTCGTTCCAGGCCGTGTGCGTGAAAGCACCCCGTCCGTTGCAGTCACCCACCGCCCACACCCCTTTGGAGCTGGTGCGCAGCTGCTCATCCACCACGATGTAGCCGCGCTCGTCAAGTTTGATGCCCGCCGCCTCAAGACCCAGGCCATCGGTGTTGGGTCGCCTTCCCACGGCAAGCAGCACATGACTCGCGACGACGGCGGACGATTCGGCGCCACACACGGCACCGACGACGACACGACCGGCGTCACGCGACAGTGACAGGCACTCGGCCCCCATCTGAAACGCCACGCCTTCGGCCTCCAGGATGGCGCGAATGCCGTCCGAAACATCCTCGTCCTCGCGCGACAGCAGTTTTGCCGAGCGCTCAACCACGGTGACTTGCGCCCCAAAGCGCCGCATCATTTGCGCAAATTCCAGTCCAATATAGCTTCCGCCCACCACCACCAAATGGTCGGGCACCTCGGTCAACTCCATGATGGAGGCATTGTCCAGGTAGGGAACATCGCTGAGGCCCGCCAGATCGGGAACAACAGAGCGGCCGCCAACATTGATGAATATGCGGGGCGCAGTCAGGGTTCGCGCTCCAATCCGGACCGTCTGCGACCCGATAAATTTTGCATCGCCCTGAATCACCTCGGCGTTTTTCAGCCCCTGCATCCACTGCTGGACACCGCTGCGCGACTTGAGGACGATCTCGTCCTTTCGAGCCTTGATGCGCGCCATTTTTACCTCAACGTCGCCCGCAGAGAATCCAAACTCGGAACCGCGTCTGGCCATGTGGATCGCCCGCGCGCTGGCCACCATGGTTTTGGTTGGGACGCAGCCCACATTGACACAGGTGCCGCCGAAGTGACCACGCTCAATCACCGCCGTGCGCAGGCCTTCCCTGGCGCAGCGCGCAGCCAGGGCAGGCCCCGCCTGCCCGGCACCGATGATGATCGCATCAAAAGATTCGACTTGCATACGCTTCTCCAAAAAGCGACCGCTTCCAGCATTCGGCGTCAGACGCGGCTTGGGCTCAATAGGTTCCAGGAAAAGCCCCACCATCGGCCAGCACGTTTTGCCCCGTCATGTAGGCCGCGTGCTGGCTGCACAAGAACGCGCAGATGGCGCCGAACTCGGCCGGGTTGCCAAAGCGCTGGGCCGGAATGTTCTTGCGGCGTGCATCCATCACGGCTTCGATCGGCTGGCCGGTTTTTTTGGCGGCGCCGCTCATGGTGCCGCGCAGGCGGTCGGTGTCAAACGCGCCGGGCAGCAGGTTGTTGAGGGTGACGCCCTGCGCAGCCAGTTTGGTGCGCGCCACGCCCGCCACAAAGCCGGTGAGGCCGCTGCGCGCGCCGTTGCTCAGGCCCAATATATCGATGGGCGCCTTGACCGAGCTCGACGTGATGTTGACGATGCGGCCAAAACCCCGGGCCGCCATGCCGTCCACCGTCGCCTTGATGAGCTCGATCGGCGTCAGCATGTTGGCATCCACCGCCTTGATCCAGGCGTCGCGGTCCCAGTCGCGGAAGTCGCCCGGTGGCGGACCACCGGCGTTGGTCACGACGATGTCGAAATCCTTGCGTACCGCAAACACGGCGGCACGGCCTTCGACGGTGGTGATGTCTGCAGCCACAAACTGGACCTCAGCCGAGGCAGGACGTGCGCTGTCAGCTATTAATTTCGTAGCGGCCGCGTGCAGGGCTTCGGCGCCCCGCGCGACGATCAGCACATGCACGCCTTCGCGCACCAGCGCCTCGGCGCAGCCAAATCCCAGGCCCTTGCTGGCGCCGCAGACCAGCGCCCATTTACCGGCAATACCTAAATCCATGATGCTTCCTTTGGGTTGATTAAATACGTTGAGCGAAATTGTGAACCAAGGCCGTATCGGGCCCCACGGGGGGCACCCTTCGATACGCCTTGCGTACCCCGTCCTGAGCTCGTCGAAGGATCAGGACGAACGGAAATAGATTACGCGACGCGAACGAGCGTTGGGGGTCTTCAAGCAAGCAGGGGCCGCGGGACTGGCTCTGCCAGACCGCAGGCGCAGCGGCCCCCTCGGAGGCCAGGGAGCGACACGTAGTGCGCGAACGTGGGGGCATCGGCCGCCGCGCCGGGCCGCCCCAAGCAAGGCCAGCCCCCTCGGGGGGCAGGGAGCGACACGCAGTGCGCGACCGTGGGGGCTTCATCTGGCTCGGGTAAACACGTAAATTCCCGCAATCACCAGCACGCTGCCGGCGGCAACCCATGCGGTGAAAGGTTCGCCCAGGATCAACACGCCCATCAGGATGGTTGACATCGGCCCGATCATGCCGGTTTGCGCGACCAGGCTGGGGCCGAGGCGTTCGATGGCCATCATCACCAGCAATACCGGCACGGCGGTGCACACCGTCGCATTCAGGACCGACAGCCAGATCACTTCGGGTGCGACGATTGCCGCGCTAAGCGGGCGAAGTATCAAAAACTGCAGCAGGCAGCAAAGACAGGCCACCGTGGTCGCCAGGCCGACCAGGCGCAAAGCCCCCAGCCGCTTGACCAGTTCGCCGCTATAGACCAGGTACACCGCATAGCTGACGGCGCTCAGGAACACCAGCAACGCGCCCCAGGCCGCCTCGGCACCCAACACGCTGATCTCGTGGCCAAACACCAGCGCCACGCCGCAGTAACTGATGGCCATGCCGACGATCTGCGCGGCCTGGACGCGCCTCTGGTAAAGCACCAACCCGAGCAGCATCACGAGGGTGGGATTCAGGTAAAGAATCAGCCGCTCCAGCGACGCGCTGATGTAGGCCAGCCCGGCAAAATCAAGAAAGCTGGCCAGGTAATAACCGGTGAAGCCCAGCCCGACGACGCCGATCCAGTCCTTGCGCGTCAGGAAAGGCTTGCCCCGGCTGGCCCACCACGCCATGACGGCGAAAATCGGCAGCGCGAACAGCATGCGGTACATGATCAGCGTGACGGCATCGACGCCATGGCGGTAGGCCAGCTTGACGATGATTGCCTTGCCGCTGAACGCAATCGCCCCGACTGCCGCAAACAGCAGACCAGGCGCTATGCTTTTAATAGCTGCTTGCGCAGGAACCACCTGAGCTAGAGGCCTGTTTGACGTCAAATTCGTGCTCTAGGGGCGTTGTTCAGAAGCCCGCAGCCTGCCCGTCGCGCCGCGAGTCGCTGGCGGCCACATAGCCTTCCACCTTTGGGTCGCCCGCACGCCAGATGAATTGCCCGGAACCAAAATCCTGGTAGGAATCGTTGATCACTTCCATGCGGTGTCCGCGCGCGGCCAGGCCTTCGACGGTGGCTGGGTTCATCGCGGATTCGACGTTGATCTCGAGTCCGGCGTTGTAGCGCCAGCGCGGTGCGTCGCAGGCGGCCTGCGGGCTTTGCTTGTAGTCCAGCATGCGCACCAGTGTCTGCAGATGGCCCTGCGGCTGCATGTTGGCGCCCATCACGCCGTAGCTCATCACGGGTTGACCGTCCCGGGTCACGAAGGCCGGGATGATGGTGTGAAACGGGCGTTTGCCGGGAGCAACCTGGTTGATGCCGGCAGCGACGCTGAAACCGTGCCCGCGGTTTTGCAGGCTGACGCCAAATTCGGGCTCGACGCAGCCCGAACCAAAGCCCATGTAGTTGCTTTGGATGAAGCTCACCATCATGCCGTCTTCGTCGGCGGCCGTCAGGTAGATCGTGCCGCCCTTCACCGGGTTGCCGGCGCCGAAGTCCTGCGCTTTCTTCATGTCGATGAGCCGGGCGCGGGAAGCGAGGTAGGTGTCGTCGAGCATCTGATCGACCGTGACTTCCATCGACGACGGTTCGGCCACGTACCGGTACACATCGGCAAAGGCGAGCTTCATGGCTTCGATCTGCAGATGCTGCGAGTCCACGCCATCGACCGGCAGGCCGGCCACGTCGAACCTGTCCAGAATCCCGAGCGCAATCAGCGCCGCGATGCCCTGCCCGTTGGGCGGAATTTCATGCAGCGTGTAGCCGCGGTAGTCTTTGGCAATCGGCTTGACCCATTCCGGCTGGTAATTTTCAAAATCCCTGGCGGTGACACTGCCGCCGTTGCTGGCGGAGAATTTCTCCAGCGCATGGGCGATTTCGCCGCCGTAGAAGGCCGCGCCCTTGCTCTGCGCAATGGCACGCAAGCCTTTGGCCGCCGCCTTGAACTGGAACAGCTCACCCACGTTGGGCGCCCGTCCCCATGGCAAAAAGGCGCCGGCAAAACCGGGCTGCGATTGCAGTTCGTCCGTGGCTGCAGACCACTTTTGCTGCACGACCGGCGACAGCAGGTAGCCGCGCTCGGCAATTTCAATCGCCGGCTCCATCAGGTCGGCAAACGGCAGCTTGCCGAAACGCTCGCTCATGGTCACCCAGCTGCTCACCGCACCGGGCACCGTCACCGAGTCCATGCCGCGTTTGGGCGGCGTGGCGGCGCTGGCGCCATATTTGCGCTGAAAGTAGTCGGGCGTCCAGCTTTGCGGCGCCCGACCCGATGCGTTCAGGCCATGCAGTTCCTTGCCGTCCCACAAAATGCAGAACGCATCGCTGCCCAGACCGTTGCTGACCGGCTCCACGATCGTCATGGCCGCCGCCGCTGCGATGGCCGCGTCCACCGCGTTACCGCCCTTAAGCATCATGCGCAGCCCGGCCTGCGAGGCCAGCGGGTGCGAGCTTGAAACGATGTTGCGGGCGAAAACCGGAATGCGCGTGGAGGTGTAGGGGTTGTCGAAATTGAAGTTCATGAAAGACCTGTGAAAAATAAATGACCGGTAGCTCCCGGCTTGCGGTGCACGCTCGTGCACGTTCAAACGATAGGAAAGCGCTGGAAGCTGGAGCCGGCAGATTCTGCTGTCCCGATGTGAGGCGCCATCCATCCATCGAACCAGCGAGCCGCCATTTCAGCGTCGGTTCCGCCCTCCCTGCCCCGGGCGCTCACCTTGACCGCCATTGCTTCAAACACTCGCCTCAGGGCGCCTGCATGCCTTGGCCCTTGTCAGGCCATGGCCTGGTCTGCCGCTGAGATGATAAGTGAACGTGGCATGGTCGCCTTGCGCGGTGTGCGGAGCGGCACGGCCGCGGCGTGACAGCGAACGCACCGATAGAAAAAAAGCACCCGGAGGTGCTTTTAGGGATAGGCGCAAGCCCGGCGGCCTTGCGACCATTCAATCCTCGACGAAGGCTTCTTCCCGCTTGCTTTTCACGGACGGTAAAAGCACGATGATCAGCAGCAGGACACACGCCGCCAGCAAGCCGGCCGACAGCGGACGCGTGACAAACACACTCCAGTCGCCACGCGACAGCAACAGGGCCCGGCGCAGGTTTTCTTCCATCATCGGGCCCAGAATGAAGCCCAGCAGCAGCGGCGCGGGTTCGGCACCGAGCTTGATGAAGAGATAGCCGATGCAACCAAAAATCGCCACCATCCAGATGTCCCAGGTGTTGTTGTTGGTCGAGTAAACACCAATGGCGCAAAACAGGACAATGGCTGGAAACAGCAGGCGGTAGGGGATCGTCAGCAGCTTGATCCAGATGCCGATCAGCGGGAGGTTCAGGATCACCAGCATCGCGTTGCCGATCCACATCGAGGCTATCAGGCCCCAGAACAGTTCGGGGTTGCTGGTCATGACCTGCGGGCCCGGCTGAATGTTGTGAATCGTCATGGCGCCGACCATCAGGGCCATCACGGCATTGGGTGGAATGCCAAGGGTCAGCAGCGGAATGAACGACGTTTGCGAACCCGCATTGTTGGCGGATTCAGGTGCGGCAACACCACGAATATTGCCCTGACCGAAAGGCACTTCACCCGGCCGCAACCTGGTTTTCTTTTCAACCGTGTAGGCCGCGAAAGAAGCCAGCAGCGCACCGCCGCCGGGCAAGATACCGAGCGCAGACCCCAGCGCCGTACCACGCAGGACAGCGGGAATCATGTCCTTGAAATCCTGCTTCGTCGGGAACAAGCCGGTTACTTTGGACGTAAAAACTTCGCGCTCATGCTCGGGTTGCGACAGGTTGCTGATGATCTCGCCGTAGCCAAACACGCCCATGGCGATCACCACAAAGCCAATGCCGTCCGTCAGCTCCGGAAAATCAAAGCTGAAGCGCGCCACCCCTGAATTGACGTCGGTGCCGACGAGCCCCAGCAGGAGCCCGAGCACAATCATGCCGACCGCCTTGAGCAGCGAACCCGACGCCAGCACCACGGCGCCAATCAGACCCAGCACCATCAGTGCAAAGTATTCGGCCGGGCCGAACTTGAACGCGAGTTCGGTCAGCGGCGGGGCGAATGCCGCCAGAATGAGCGTACCGACGCTACCCGCAAAAAACGAGCCCAATCCAGCGGCGGCTAGCGCCGGCCCCGCTCGACCCTTTCGGGCCATCTGGTAGCCGTCAATACAGGTCACCACCGACGACGACTCGCCCGGCAGGTTCACCAAAATGGCGGTGGTGGAACCACCGTACTGCGCGCCGTAATAGATGCCGGCCAGCATGATCAGTGCCGAGACGGGCGGCAGCGCGTAGGTAGCGGGCAGCAGCATGGCGATGGTGGCAATCGGGCCGATACCGGGCAATACCCCGATAAGCGTGCCGAGCACACAACCGACAAACGCATACAGCAGGTTGATCGGCGTGAATGCAACGCCAAAGCCAAGCGACAAATTGGAAATCAGATCCATGTTTTTTCTTCCTTAGCCGGTGATGAATTCAGGCCACACCGGGAACTGAAGCTTGAGCGCCATGACGAAGGCAAGGTAGCTGCCAACGGCCAGAACGGTGGCCAGGATGAGGGTCGTTTTGAACTTCCAGCCTTCCTCGGCCATGCTGGCAATAAAGACCAGTGCGTAGATGGCAACGATCAAACCCATGGCAGGAATGTGAAAACGTGGAATGCCCGCCAGCAAAATACCGAATGCCACGTTGGCCGCGATCACGAAAAAGAGCGGCTTCCAGGCCCACTTGCCGATCTTGCCGCCGCCTTCGGTCTCAACCACCAGTGCGGTGAAGGTGATGGCCATGCCAAGGAGCGCCATCAGGATACCGAGCATGAGCGGAAAATATCCCGGCCCCATGCGCGCGGCATTGCCAACGTTGTACGTTGTGGCTCCCCATGCAAACGCAGTGCCCACGCCCATGAACATGAGCCCGGAAAAGAAGTCTTTCTGACTTTTGATATTCACGGTTTGTCTCCTCGGTAGATAGCTTGAATCGCTGGATTGTGCATTTAATTAACCGGGCCGGGTATGTGGCTTTCACCTACGACAGCCTCCGGGCCGGTACGCCAGGTAGCCCCTTGGCGGGGCGGGCGTCGGGCCGTCTTCAGGACAGCGGCGGTGTCGCCGCCAGGATTTCTTCCACGGTTGTCATGCCCTCGGCGACTTTCAGCGCGCCCGCCAGACGCAGCGGGCGCATGCCTTCCCTGACGGCCTGCCGGCGCAATGCGTCGATGTTGGGCTCTTTCGAGACTTTCTCCTTGAAGGCCTCGGTCACCGTCAGCAATTCATACAAGCCCATGCGACCCCGAAAACCGGTCATGCGGCAGTCAACGCAGCCCACGGGCTTGTACGGGCGGTAACCGCCACTGAGCTGCCAGGGCTTGACGAGGTCTGCCAGCGTTTCGCGCGACGCTGCCTCGTCGGGCTCGCGGCAATTGCTGCACAGCGTGCGCACCAGCCGCTGCGCGAGCACGCCCAGCAAGGTGGCGTTGATGAGGTAAGAAGGCACGCCGAGTTCCATCAGGCGCGAGACTGCCGACGGCGCATCGTTGGTGTGCAGCGTGCTGAAAACCAGATGCCCCGTGAGCGCGGCCTGCACCGCCATCTCGGCGGTCGGTAAATCGCGAATCTCGCCGACCATGATGATGTCGGGATCCTGCCGCATCAGGGCGCGCAGGCCTTCGGAAAAATCAAAATCAAGATGCGCCTGCACCTGCGTCTGGTTGAAGGCCGGCTCGATCATCTCGATCGGGTCTTCGATGGTACTGACGTTGACTTCCTCGGTCGCCAGCCGCCGCAGGGTCGAGTACAGCGTGGTGGTCTTGCCGGAGCCGGTCGGCCCGGTGACCAGCACGATGCCGTAAGGACGCTTGACCAGTTGCTCCCAGCGCTCGGCGTCGTGCTGGGAAAACCCGAGGCCGTCGAGATCCTTGACCGTCGTGTCCGGGTCAAAGATACGCATCACCATTTTTTCGCCAAAGGCTGTCGGCAAGGTCGACAAACGCATTTCAATCTCGTCGCCGCGCGGGTTGCGGGTCTTGATGCGGCCGTCCTGCGGCCGGCGTTTTTCGACCACGTCCATGCGGCCCAGCAGCTTGATGCGCGCCGTCATCGCGTTGTGCACGCCCATCGGCATCTGGTAGACCGGGTGCAGCACGCCGTCGATGCGGAAACGTATCACGCCCTGCTCACGCCGGGGTTCCAGGTGAATGTCGCTGGCACGCTGGTCAAACGCGTATTGCCAGAGCCAGTCCACCACCTGCACGACACCCTGGTCGTTGGCGTCCAGCTGCTTGTTGGTTTTGTTCAGCTCCACCAATTGCTCGAAGCTGGCCGAACCCGCGCCACCGCCCGACTTGAGCGCCGCCTTCACCGACTTGGCCAGTGCAAAAAATTCGGCCGTGTATTTGCTGATCTCCAGCGGGTTGGCAACCACCAGGCGCACGCTGCGCCGCGCCTGGCGCTCGACCTCCGACACCCAGTCGGTCACAAACGGTTCAGAGGTGGCAACGACCACTTCTGTAGGCGTCACCTGCACCGGCAGCACCTTGTGGCGCTCGGCATAGACCGCCGACATGGTGTCGGCGACCTTGCCCACATCCACCTTCAGCGGGTCGATGCGCAGGTAATTGAGGTTGGCGCGGCCAGCCAGCCACTGCGCAATGGTCTCGATGTCGAGTGGCCTGCCGTCGGCCACGCGCGTCATGCTGACACTGGCCAGCCGGACCAGTGGATGCTGCGCGCTTTGCACCTGCGAACACCGGGCGATGGTGCGCTCGGCTTCATGCGGGCTGATCACGCCGTCCTCACTCAGCCACTCGACCAGCCGGCGCCAGTCGAGCGGGCCGGCATACGGCTTGGCGCCGCGTGAATCGCCGGGAATGGCGGGGCGGTGCGGGGGCTTGACGGCGCTCATGGCTGGCACTTTACCTGATGGTGATGGGTCCAAGACAACGACAGCTCAAGCCACCGGCTTGAAAAGCCGCAGCCATTTTTTGGCCGGCAGGCCCCAGCGGGCCTCGATCACCGTGGCCCGCTGCAGCAACCCGTCGCGGGTGGGCCGGCTGGGCTCGCGCTGAGCCAGCACCACGGTGTTGCCTTCGCGCGTGGGCGTGAAGGCCCACACCGCCTGCGGACCGAAAGCCTCGGCAATGTTGACCAGTGACTGCTTGTAGCTCGAATGGCGACCGAAGAGGTTGACCGTCATGATGCCGTCGTCAGCCAGCAGATCATGGCAATCGGCATAGAAGGCTTCGCTGTCGAGCACCGGGCCGGCGGCATCATGGTCATACAGATCGACATGCAGCAAATCCACGCTGCCCCGGTGCTGCTCTTTTTGCACCTCGTACGCCGCGTCGGCCTCGATCACCCGCAGCCGCAGGTCGTCGCGCGGCAACTTGAACCAGCGCTGGCAGGCTGCGATGACCTGCGGATTCAGCTCGATGGCCGTGGTTTTCATGCGCAGCTTTTTATAGCAGAACTTCGTCAGCGCAGCCGAGCCCAGGCCCAGTTGCATGGCGTGTTTTTTCGACACGCCTGCGGCGTCCATGAACAGCAGGCCCGCCATCATGCGCTGCACATACTCCAGCTCAATGTCGAAAGGCGCATCGACCAGCATCGAACCCTGCACCCATTCGGTGCCAAGGTGCAGAAACCGAACGCCGTCGAACTCTGAAAAGTTGACTTCCGGAAGTGCCTCTGGGGCCGTCGCCGCTTCCCGTGTCTGTTTTATCGCCATTCAATCCATCAATCCGTGTTGCATGAAAACTTCTCGCCAGGCTGCAAGTTTGCGCTCAAAGCGCCACGACGCGTTGGCCGGGCTGGTCGAGGGTAGTCGATAGACCGGCAAGCCCAGGCGCCGCGTGTGCGCGGCGTGCCTGAAACTTTCACCACCATTGTGCGCAATCGCCGCCAGGTCGGGACATCGCACCTTCAGGCTGTCCAGGTCATTGAGCGCCGGGCTGCGGATGCTGCTGTCCAGACTCCCTTCCCGCTCGCAGCTGGCGTACACATCCCACAGGCCCAGGCCCCGGGCGAGCAGCCACTCGCTACGAATTTGATAGCTGCTGGCGCATATATCTATTGGTCTAGAAGGCCAAATCGCTTGAAGAATGGGCCAGAAATGGTTGCGCGGATGGCCATAGTACTGGCGGGCGGCCAGAGAAGCCACACCGGGAAAACTGCCCAGAATCAGAAGACGCGTCTGCGGCGATACCAGCGGTGGCAGGCCGCTCAGCACGTCAGCAAGGCCCTGAGCCTGGGCAGGGCGTGCAACGCGTTGGCGGTGCTGGCAGCGCGCAGCACCTCCAGCGGGATGCCGCGCAGTTGCGCAACCTGCTGCGCGATGGCCGGCAGTTCGGCCGGCTCGTTGCGGCCCTGCGCGCGCCCTGCAGCACGTCCGGCTGCGGTGGTGTAAAGCCAGTGCGGCGGGATGTCGGGCGAATCGGTTTCCATGACCAGCGCGTCGAGCGGCAACTGGCTGGCCAGACGCCGTAGCTGCAGTGCCGGCTCGAAGGTCACCGCACCGCCGAAACCGAGCTTGAACCCCAGCTTGATGAACGCCATCGCCTGCTGCTCGCTGCCATTGAAGGCATGGGCAATGCCGCGCCAGCCGCCGGCTGGTGGGGCCTGCGCCAGATCGCGCAGATGCTTGAGCAGCATGTCGGCCGAGCGCCGCACGTGCAGGATCACCGGCAGACCATGCTTGCGCGCCAGCTTGAGCTGCGCCCGGTAAAAATACGCCTGCCGCTCACGCATGGCAGCACTTTGCAGTTCGGGTACGAAGTAATCCAGCCCGATTTCCCCCACCGCCACCAGGCGCGGGTCGGCTGTGCAGCGCGTCAGTTCGGCATCAAGCGTCTCCAGATCAGCGTCCTGCGCCTCGGCGACCGACAGCGGATGGATGCCCAGCGCGTAGCTGTACGACAAAGCATGCGCCAGCGCACGCACACGCTGAAAATTGCCGGCACCTACCGCCGGCAAGACACAGTGCCCCACGCCTTGAGCACGGGCCCGCGCGGCCACCTCAGCCACGTCGGCCGAAAATTCCGGGGCATCCAGATGGCAATGGGTATCTATCCAGAAGGTCATTAACAAAGCTGCAAACGTCGACCGCTCCGATGTTGGCACACAACGGCAAGCCACCGACGCGGACGACCTGAAAAATCAGCGGATGTGTATCACCCGATGCCCGTGGCGGCCCATCGCCGAAGCGCGTGCATGATCCGGAAAATCGTGCTACGGTAAGGTCGCGTTTTCATGGTTTTTTGTGCTTCAGGTTTTTGTGGTTCCAACCCAACTTCACAGGTGACCGGATGCGAAGGCCCGCGCTTTACAGCAGTTCCCGTTCCAGCCCGTCCGGCTCCGGCAATTCTGCGCAGGACGGGTCCGGCTCCAGCAGCGACGGCGCCCCCGCGCCTGCCACTTTAGACACCGATGACGCACCCGCGCACCCGTCACGCTTCGGGCGGCTCTCAACCTATCTGCGCGAGCACCATCTGTACGTGCTTTGGGGCGTCGTGGGTTTGCTGGCCCTGATGCTCACCATCAGCCTGTCGCCAGCACTCCGGCCTGCCACGCAGCGGCTGACCCAGAAACACATCGATGCGGCCGTTTTGAAGACGTTGAACACCGCCGTACTCCCCTCCCCGGCGGCCAAAGCCTATGCAGTGATCAGCCCGTCGGTGGTGCGGGTGGTGGGTTTGAGCAAAAGCAGAATCCGGGACGGCGAGAAGAAAGGCGAGAAAGGCGACGGCAAGGAGGAACGCGACCGCAGCGTCGGCACCGGGGTGGTGATCACCGACAAAGGCATCATCCTGACCAACCTGCACGTGGTGCAAGGCGCCGAAAGTATCAAGGTTGTTTTTTCCGACGGGCTGGAATCAACCGCTTCCGTCACCGGGGTTCAGCCAGAAAACGATCTGGCCGTGTTGCAGGCACACAAGATCCCCGACGACATGATTGCAGCGACGATGCGCTCCACGGCTGACCTGGCACCGGGCGAGCGCGTGATGGCGGTCGGCTATCCCTTCGGCATCGGCCCATCGGCATCGGCCGGCATCATTTCAGGACTCAAGCGCACGTTCCGCTCCCCCGAAGGCAAGCAGCAGATGAGCAACCTCATCCAGTTCGACGCCGCCGCCAACCCCGGCAATTCAGGCGGCCCTCTGGTCACGATGGAAGGCGAGGTGATCGGCGTCGTTACCGCCATTTACAACCCTAACGAACAGCGCACCTTTGTTGGCATTGGCTTTGCAGTGCCGATTGAAAACGCGGCGTCAGCGGCGGGCCTGCCGCCCTTTTAATTCATTGCGGGACGGACCAGGTTACGGCAAAGCCGAACCTGCTCGGTCCCCAACCGTTTGAGATCCCCGAATTAGCCACCACCAGAAGATCAAACCATGAGCCCAACCCACGAACCAACTGCCGACACCGCTCAATTGATGGAGCAAATCCTCTATGAAGTCAAACGCGTCGTGGTCGGCCAGGACCGCTTCCTTGAACGCGTCATGGTGGCCATCCTCGCGCAGGGGCACCTGCTGGTCGAAGGCGTACCGGGCCTGGCCAAAACCCTGACGGTCAAAACGCTGGCCAATACTGTCAGTGGGGACTTCAAGCGAATTCAGTTCACCCCCGACCTCGTCCCCGCCGATCTGATCGGCACCCGCATCTACAACCAGAAGACCGGTGACTTCAGCACGTCGCTTGGGCCGGTGTTTACCAACCTGCTGCTGGCCGACGAGATCAACCGCGCGCCCGCCAAGGTGCAAAGCGCCCTGCTTGAGGTGATGCAGGAGCGTCAGGTAACGATTGCCGGCGTGACGCACAAGGTTCCGTCGCCGTTTCTGGTCATGGCCACGCAGAACCCTATCGAAACCGAGGGCACCTATCCCCTGCCCGAAGCGCAGGTGGACCGCTTCATGATGAAGGTGCTGGTGGACTACCCGACCGACGAGGAAGAGTTCGTCATCGTGCAGCGCGTCACCGGCCCGGCGGTCACCGTGTCAGCCGTTGCCACCACCGAACAACTGGCCGCCCTGCAGGCCGAATGCCGGCGCGTGTATGTGGACCCTTCGCTGGTGCAGTATGCCGTGCGGCTGGTGTCGGCCACCCGCAATCCCGACAAGCACGGCATCAGGGATTTGTCTCGCTTCATCACCTTCGGCGCCAGCCCACGCGCCACCATCAACCTGACGGAAGGCGCCCGTGCGCTGGCGATGCTGCGCGGGCGCAGCTACGCACTGCCCGAAGACATGACGGACCTGGTGCCCGACGTTTTGCGCCACCGCCTGGTACTGTCCTACGAGGCCTTGTCGGAGGGCCTGTCGGCAGACGCGGTGGTGGGTAAAGTCATGGCGAGAGTTTCACCACCCGCCAAACCGCTGGCCCATGAAAAGCTCGCCGCCTAGACATGCTGCCCCCACGTTCGTTCGCTTCGCGTAACTCTCTGCCCCCCGAGGGGGCTGGGTGTCGCGGCTCCGAGCCTGCAGTGCAGGCTTGGACGGCACGCAGAAGGGCTGCGTCTCGCAGCCCGGCGCCTGCGGCCCGGCAAAGCCGGTTCCGCGGCCCCTGCTGGCGTGAAGAGCCCCCACGTTCGTTCGCTTCGCCTAATTTATTTCCCTTCGTCCTGAGGTATCGAAGGATGCCACCCAAGGGCGTTTGCCGTGGGCTGCGGCCGTCATCATGACTGCCACATTGGCTTCTCCAGCGATCAAATCCGCTCAAGGCGCGGAGTCTTTGCTGCGCAAACTCGAATGGACGGTTCTGCGCCGTCTCGACGGGCTGTTGCAGGGCGACTACCGCACGCTGCTGCGGGGCGCGGGCATGGATCTGGCCGACCTGCGCGAGTACCAGCATCATGACGATGTGCGGCATATAGACTGGAACGTCACTGCCCGGCTGCAGCAGCCGCATGTCCGGGTCTTCACCGAAGACCGTGACATGAATGCCTGGTTTTTGCTCGACCTGAGCCCCTCTATGGATTTCGGCTCGGGCGAGCAACGCAAGCGCCAGGTTTCGGCCGAATTTGTGGCGGTGCTGGCACGACTGCTGACGCGCCACGGCAACCGGGTCGGTGCCATGCTTTACGGCGCCGGGGTTGACGCCGTGATTCCCGCGCGGGGCGGCAGGCAGCATGTGCTGCAGTTACTGCATACCCTGAAAACACGCCCGGAAACCCCCGCCAACAAGGATCCCGGAACAACGCGCCTGCACGAACTGCTCGATTCCGCCGCCAACCTGATCCGCAGGCGTTCGACGATTTTTGTGCTGTCCGACTTCATCAGCGAAGCAGGGTGGGAAAAGCCCCTCGGCCTGCTTGCGCAAAGGCATGAAGTCATTGCCGTGCGGCTGTTGGATCCGCTTGAACTGGACCTGCCCGACCTCGGCCTGATACCCATCCGGGACGCCGAAACGGGCGAACAATTGCTGGTCGACACGCACGACGCAGGTTTTCGCAAGCGCTTTGCCCGCATCGCGGCCCAGCGCGAGGCGCAATTGCGAACCAGCCTGACGCGTGCCGGCGTTGATGCGCTGGAACTGTCAACCGACGGCGACCTGGTCAGCGCCCTGATGCGTTTTACCGACCTTCGCAAACGTCGAAGCCGCCTGTCGGGCGGGCACGCCGGGGTCGGCAAGTTGCCCGCCCATCTGATGCAAGCCGCCTGAACGGCGGTTGGGAGTTCTTCACATGCAACATTTCCTGACATCGCTGATGCCCCACTTTCTCTGGCCCCAGTTCCTCTGGTTGCTGCTTCTGCTGCCCTTGCTGGTGCTGGTGTACGTCTGGTTGTTGCGGCGCAAGAAAAAAACGGTGCTGCGTTACGCCAGCCTTTCCATCGTGCGCGAAGCCATGGGCAAGGGACAGAGTTTTCGGCGGCATATCCCGCCGCTGCTTTTCTTGATGTCGCTCGCCGCCATGTTGGTGGCGTCGTCACGTCCCTTTGCCGTGGTCAGCTTGCCTTCGCAAAATGAAACCATCATTTTGGCGATGGACGTGTCGGGCAGCATGCGGGCCACTGATGTGCTGCCCAACCGCCTGGTGGCGTCGCAAAATGCCGCCAAGGCCTTTTTGGCCGAACTGCCGCGCAGCGTGCGCGTCGGTATTGTGGCGTTTGCCGGTACGGCCTCGGTGGTGCAGCAACCCACGCTGAGCCGCGAGGATCTGGTCACAGCCATCGACAAGTTCCAGTTACAGCGCGCCACGGCCATCGGCAATGCCATCGTCGTGTCGCTGGCCGAGCTTTTCCCCGACGCCGGGATCGACCTGGAATCGCTTCAGTACGGCCGCGAACGCCAGCGTGGCGTTTCCCTGGATCAACTGGCCAAAGACGGCAAGGGTGGGGACAAGCCCTTCACCCCGGTGGCGCCCGGCTCCTACACCTCGGGCGCCATTATTTTGCTGACGGACGGCCAGCGCACGACTGGCGTGGATTCGATGGAAGCGGCCAAGATGGCCGCCGACCGGGGAGTGCGCATCTATACCGTGGGCGTCGGCACAGTCGATGGAGAAACGATCGGTTTTGAAGGCTGGTCCATGCGCGTCAAGCTCGACGAGGAAACGCTCAAGGGCATCGCCAAATCCACCCAGGCCGAATACTTTTATGCCGGCACGGCCACCGATCTGCAGAAGGTTTACGAGACGCTCAGTTCCCGGCTGACCGTCGAGAAAAAAGAAACTGAAATTTCAGGTCTGGTCGCGCTTCTGGCCGCCGCGCTGGCCTTGCTGTCTGCCGGACTGTCGCTCGCCTGGTTCAACCGCATTCTTTAGCGCGAAACGAATGGCTTAAACGCGAGACCTCCCCTTTAACGCACGTAGCACGGTGTGTCGGGTGCCGAAGGCATTCGGCACAGCGCCAGGCAGTCCCTAGGCAACATTGCACTCGAGCCGCAGCAAGGCCAACGCATCCTGCAGCGCAGAAAATGAATCGCTTTGCAACGTCGGCTGTGCTTCCTCGACGAAGTCGGACCAGAGCCGGATGTAGTCCTGCTGGTACTGCGCGGGCGCGTGGGTCAGGATGTACTGCCGCGCCAGCGCCGGATCAAGCCCGGTCTTCTGAATTTTGCGAATCAGCGCGGCTGCGCCTTTTTGACTGAGCAGCGTTTTGGGCGGTGCGCCGGCGGCGACGCACAGCAAGAGCGTCAGCAGCGAGCCGTCATCGGTGAGTCCGCCAGTGGCCTTTTGCCACACTGCAGAGGCCTTGCGGTCATGGTGATCCACTTCGCTGAGCGCATCTTCGATCCAGAAATAGCGGCCCATGAAGGCCGGCGTCTGGTCAAAAAGCTGTCTTGCGGGCAGCCTGGCATCCAGCAGCGTTGGCAGATCGGCCATGACCGAATGGCCCAGTGCATCCACAACGCCTTGCAAACGCGCGGGCATAGGTTGAGGCGCCTTGATGGACAGGCTCAAAGGCTTGCCGGAACTTTTCACGGTGCCGTATTTTTTGCGCAGGGCCATGATCATCGTTTCGAAAGCGGCCCAGTCCGGCATTTCGGTGCGCCCGGTCGCCAGCACCAGCAGCGCCGTGCGGATCACGGCCTCGGCGTCCTTGCCTGCGTCCTCCAGATCGTCCGTATCCATACCCAGTTGCCCGGCCAGCCAGATGGCGGCGTCAACCACCTGAACCACCTGGCTGCGCTGGGCCCATTCGGTCTGGTAGTCGGCAAGGCTCCTGAGCGACCATTTGGCGAGCAGCGGAATATGGTCGTCGGTGAAGCCGGCGTTTTCATGCATGCCGAAATGGCTGTTCTGCGGCATGGCGATCAAGGCCTTGAGCATGTCCGAGCCGCCCTTGGAGCGCGACAGGAAAGAATGGTCGCGCAGTGACTCGGCAGCCTGTCGCAAGTCACCTTTGCAACTGGCTTCCAGATAAAGACTCACCAGATTGACCATGCGCTCTCGGGCTTTTTCAAGCTCGGGCCGCAAAAACTCGCTGCCGAAGTAACGCGCAATCTGCACCATGCCTTTCGGCGCCTCCGTGCAGATCAGGC
>NCGI01000162.1 GCA_002256925.1 Polaromonas sp. 28-63-22 | reverse complement strand
AGCCAGCAAGGCGGTGCGACATGTTTTCTGATCACCTGCAAAAAGTAAACCATTTCCCCAGGATTCATTTGCTGGTCGCTGCCGCCGCGCTCGTGATGGTTTGCCAGCTGGTGGCCCTGGCGCTGGTGGCTGACCATCAGGTCAAGCAGGCGACTGTGCGCGACCTGCAGCGTGCCGCGCAGCAGGTGGCGATGGCAGACTGTGTCGAGCGAAGCACCGGCGCGACCCGGCATGGCTGTATAAGGCAAACCCAGACCGTCATGCTGGCGGACGGCGAAGGCTGGAACAGCGGCGGGCGCGGACGGGTATCAAGCGTCAGGAACCTGGCGGCGGCCGATGGCAGCGCGGCTGCGGTCATGACCGGCCTGGTGCCGGTCGGACTCGCGCAGGCCCGTTAACTTCCGGCGCAGAACCGACGGACACTGCAGGCAGCCTTGTTGCGGGGCTCGCCGCACGGCTAACATGGCGGCACGATGAAATGGTCTCGCCTTTTCCAGCCGCGCAACCCCCTGTTCTGGCTCATGCTGGCGCTCAACGCGCTGTCGCCCGCGCTCGCGTGGGTCGCGCGCAACCGCGCCCTGAATGGCTGGGGCGTGCTGCTGTTCAGTGTCTTGGCGGTGGGCAATGCGGTGTTGGGCTTGTGGCTGGCGTGGCGCTTGCTGCGCGACGAACCTCCGGCCGGGCCCACCGGGCCGCCGCGCAAGCTCAACTGATTGCGCCTGCGCCCGCCGAGATGTCTTGCGGCGTAGCCAGCGCTGTGGCGACCGCCTGCCGCAACGCCGCCACCAGCACGTCGAGCGGCAACGCGGGCGATCCTTGCTCGGGCAGAAAAGGTACATGCACAAAGCCCCCGCGCGTGCGCTTCATGCCCCGCTGCGTCGCCAGCGCATGCATCAGGCCGTAGAACACGTGGTTGCAGACAAAAGTGCCCGCCGTTTGTGACACTTCGGCTGGCACACCCTGCCGCTGGAGGGCCAGCAGCATGGCCTTGATCGGCAAGGTGCTGAAATAGGCCGCCGGTCCATTTCTGGCGACCGGCGCATCGACAGGCTGCGCCCCGGCGTTGTCCGGTATGCGCGCGTCGTTGACGTTGATGGCAACGCGTTCGAGCGACACCGCGCCGCGCCCGCCCGCCTGACCGACGCAGATCACCAGCGCCGGCTTGTGCGTGCGCAGCAGCCGGTGCAGTTCGGTGAGCGAGGCATCAAAGACGCACGGCAGCTGCGCGGATACCACCCGATGACCGCCGATGCGCTTGCCGTGCAGCGCCCGCACCGCCAGCCAGCTCGGGTTGATGGGATTGGGGCTGTCACGCGCGTCGCCGAAGGGATCAAATCCCGTGAGCAGCACGCGCGGCGCTGGCGGCCGCAGCGCGGGCGATGGATTGGATTGGGCGGCCTTCCTGGATCTTGCGGCTGTGGCGGTCGTGCTCATGACCTATTGTGAGGCCGACCGCGAGCGTCAGGGGTGCGTGGCGGCTGGTCGCGCCTGCTCCCGCACTGACTGGCAGGCGGTGCAGTAGGGCGTGGCCGGCATGGCTTCGAGTCGCCGCAGGTCGATGGACTTGCCGCAGTCCAGGCAATCGCCGTAGGTATGCTCGTCAAGCCGTTGCAACGCGCCCCGCACCTGCTCCAGTTCCAGCGCCGCATGGGTGGCCTGCGCCTCATCGACTGCCGCCAGCGATTCCTCGCTCGCCATGTCCTTGAAGTCCACTACCTCGTGCGCGCCAGCGTCGCCGTCGGTGCCGGCAGGCTCGGCGGCCGTGCGCAGGGCGGCGCGCAGTTCTGCCTCGCGCCGGGTGAGGATCTGGCGAAAGTGCGGTGCCAGGCTGCTGTCGTAGGTCTTCATGGTCTGGAACCTCGTGTTGGGGAAGGGGGTGAACAGTTTTTATTGTGCACCGGCCGGTAGGGCCGCTGTTTGATCTGCCGCAAATGCTGACGTGGCCACGGTGCTAATCTGGCGCTTCCGGTCGGATTGGCCCATCTGCAGGCGAGGATTTTCATGAGCGTACGCAATCTTGAGGCGCTGTTCCAGCCCGGGTCGATAGCTGTCATTGGTGCCTCGGATCGCGCCGGCAGCGTCGGTGCGGTGGTGCTGCGCAACCTCATGCACGGTGGTTTCAAGGGGCCGGTCTGGCCGGTCAATCGCCGTCACGCGATCGTCGATGGCATGACGGCCTGGCGCGATGTCGCGTCGTTGCCGCAGGCGCCCGACCTGGCGGTGATCTGCACGCCCGCAGGCACGGTGCCCGAACTGATTGCCGCGCTGGGCCTCAAGGGCACGCGCGCCGCCATTGTCGTCACGGCCGGCTTGAAGCAGCCCGCCCAGGAAGGCGGTGCGTCGCTGGAGCAGGCCATGCTCGACGCCGCGCGGCCACACCTGCTGCGCATCCTCGGCCCCAACTGCATCGGCGCGCTGGTGCCCGGGGTGGGGCTCAATGCCAGTTTTGCCCCCGGCAATGCACTGCCGGGCAAGCTCGCTTTCGTGACCCAGTCGGGTGCGCTGGCGACCGCCATGCTCGACTGGGCCAACAGTCGCGGCATAGGTTTTTCGCATTTCATTTCGCTCGGCGACAGCGCCGATGTTGATTTCGGCGACGTGATCGACTACCTGGCCAGCGATCCGGGCACCCGCGCCATCCTGATGTATATGGAATCGGTCAAGGAGGCGCGCAAGTTCATGTCGGCCGCACGCGCCGCAGCCCGCAACAAGCCGGTGATTGTGGTGAAGGCCGGGCGCGCGCCCGACGGTGCCCGGGCGGCGGCCTCGCACACAGGTGCGCTGGCGGGCTCGGACGCGGTGTTCGATGCCGCCGTCAGGCGCGCCGGCATGTTGCGCGTCGATACGCTGGGCGCGCTGTTTGATGCGGCTGAAACGCTGCGCAATGCGCATTCGTGGGTTGGGGAGCGCCTGGCCATTCTGACCAATGGCGGTGGTGCCGGCGTGCTGGCGGCCGATGCGCTGTCGCTCGGTGGCCTCACGCTTGCGACGCTCGATGCCCCTACACTGGCCGCGCTTGACGAATGCCTGCCGGCGGCCTGGTCGCACGGCAACCCGATCGACATCATCGGCGACGCACCCATCAGCCGCTACGAGGACGGGCTGCGGGTGCTGCTGGCCGCGCCCGAGGTCGATGGTGTGCTGTTCATGCACGCGCCGACGGCGATTGTTCCGGCGGGCGACATTGCAGCCGCCTGCCTGCCCATGATGCAGACCGCCACCAAGCCCGTGCTGACCTGCTGGCTCGGCGGCAACGCGGTAGAGCCGGCGCGCGCGGCCAGCGCGGCGGCGGGCATCGCCAGCCACAGCACACCCGAGCGGGCGGCCTCGGCGTGGCTGCAGCGGGTCAACCATGCGCGCAACCAGCAGGCCCTGCAGCAGCTTGCCGGCACCGGCCTGGAGGACTTTCAACCCGATCATGCCGCCGCCCGCTCGCTGCGGGAGCAGGCGCTGCGCGAGGGGCGGGAATGGCTTGACGGTGCACCGGCGCAGGCGCTGATGCGGGCCTACGGCATCCCGACGGTTCAAACGGTGCCGGCCCAGGGCATCGAAGAAGCCGTGATGGCGGCGGGGCAGATCGGTTTTCCGGTGGCGCTGAAGATTGTCTCGCCGCAGATCATTCACAAGTCTGACGTGGGCGGCGTCGCGCTGGGCCTGGCGTCGGCGCAGGAGGTGAGGGCGGCTGCGGCGAAGATGCTTGCGGAGGTGGCGCGGCGGGCTCCGCAGGCGGTGGTGCTGGGCTTCACGGTGCAGGCGATGGGCCAGCGGCCCGGCGCGCACGAGCTGATCGTCGGCGTTGCCACCGACCCTGTGTTCGGGCCGGTGCTGCTGCTGGGCGAGGGCGGCACGGCGGTTGAACTGCGCAAGGACCATGCGGTGGCGCTGCCGCCCCTCAATGCGGCCCTGGCGCGTGACATGGTCGAGCGCAGTCACCTGGCGCCGTTGCTGGCGGCTTACCGTGGCCGGCCGGCGGCTGACGACGAGGCGCTGCTGGACACGCTGCTGAAGGTGTCGCAAATGGCCTGCGACCTGCCGTGGCTGGCCGAACTTGACATCAACCCCCTGCTGGTCGATGCGCACGGCGTGCTGGCGCTCGACGCACGCGTCAGACTGCGGCAGGTGCCCGCCGGCGAGACCAGCCGGCTGGCGATCCGGCCGTATCCGTCGGCACTGGAAGAGCGCGTCCAGCTTGCCGGTGTCGGGCTGCTGCTGCGGCCGATTCGCCCTGAAGACGGCCACCGCATGATGGATTTTTATGCGAAGGCGTCGCCGGCCGACATGCGGCTGCGGTTTTTCATGATGCGGCGCGAAGTGCCGCATTCCGAACTGGCGCGCTACAGCCAGATTGACTACGACCGTGAGATGACGTTTGTCGCGCTGGTGCCTGCCGAGGGCGGCGAAATGGTCATGGCGGGCGAGGTACGCGCCATCTGTGACCCCGACAACCTGCAGGCCGAGTTTGCGATTCAGGTGGCTTCACACTGGCAGGGCAAGGGCCTGGGCCGCCTGTTGCTCGACAAGCTGTTGCGCTACCTGAAGGCGCGCGGCACGGCTGAAGTGGTCGGGCAAAGCCTGATCGACAACCAGGCCATGGCGGCGCTGGCGGGTCAAGTCGGCTTTGCGGTGTCGGCCGGCTCGGGTGCGGACCCCGTCACGATGCGGCTGAAATTGCGCTGAAGCGGAGCCTTGTCACGCCAGCGTGACGGACTCGCGGTAAGCGGGCAGGTGGCACGCCCAGCGAAGCTCGCGTTCGATGCGCTGGCGCATGGCGTCGGCGGCTGCAGGCTCGCCGTGGGTGATGAAGGTTGTGCGGGGCAGCACGGTGAAGCCTTTGAGCCAGTCCAGGATCTCCACCGCGTCGGCGTGGGCCGACAGGTCATCGAGCATGACCACTTCGGCCCGCACCGGCACTTCTTCACCAAATATGCGCACGGTGGGTTCGCCGCGCGCCATCCGCGCGCCGCGCGTGCCGCCCGCCTGAAAGCCGGCAAACAGGATCGTGTTGCGCGGGTCGGGCGCAAACGCCTTGAGGTGATGCACCACGCGGCCCCCGGTGGCCATGCCGCTGGCGGCAATGATGACCATCGGGCCGTGCTGTGTGTTGAGCTGGCGCGACGCCTCGGGTGTGTGCACGATGCGCGCTGCGTGCACCATGGCCTCGCATTGCGCAGCGCTCAGCCCCTCGCATTGCGCAGCGCTCAGCCGCAACTCGCTGCGATATTTCTGGTAAACCTCGGTGGCGCTTACCGCCATCGGGCTGTTGAGGTAAACCGGCAGGTCCGGAATCACGCCCTGCGCCTTGAGCAGGGCGATGCCGTACATCAGGCTTTGCGCACGCCCCACCGCAAACGCCGGAATCACCACCACGCCGTGGCGAGCCGCCGTGCGGTTGATTACCTCGCCCAGCCGGAGCAGCGGGTCGGTGCCGGGGTGGGTGCGGTCGCCGTAGGTGGACTCGACCACCAGGTAGTCGGCGCCCTCGACCTGCGACGGCGCCGGCAGGACCAGGTCATGCGGGCGGCCGATATCGCCTGAAAACAGGATCGAGCGCACGCCGTTGTCCAGCCGCACGAAGGACGCGCCAGGCATGTGGCCCGACGGGACCAGGCTGGCGTTCAGGCCGGGCGCGGGTTGCCAGGTTTGCTGCCACGGCACCGGATGAAACAGCTTCAGGCAGCGTTCGGCGTCATCCCGCGTGTAAAGCGGCAGCGCCGGCGCGTGCTTCGAGGTCTTGTGGCGGTTGGCGAACTCGGCTTCTTCTTCCTGCAGATGGCCGCTGTCGAGCAGCAGG
>NCGI01000161.1 GCA_002256925.1 Polaromonas sp. 28-63-22 | reverse complement strand
GTGATCGAGCAGGCGGGCAAGCGGCGCACGCTGCGCGTGGGCGAAGCGCCGGTGAGCCTGGGCGGCGCGGGTGCGTCGGCCGGTCGTGGCACGCGCATTGTGCTTAACGAGAGCAGCGGCGGCCACTTCATGACGCCCGGGCAGATCAATGGCCGCGCGGTTCAGTTCATGGTCGATACCGGGGCGACCAACATTGCAATGAGCGCACTCGACGCCGAGCGCGCCGGCATCGCGTACAAAACGGGGCAGCCGGTTCGCATGATCACGGCCAACGGCATCAGCGAAGGCTTTCGCATCAAGCTCAATTCGGTGCGGATCGGCGACGTGGAAATTTTCGACGTCGATGCGGTAGTGACGCCACAGCCGATGCCGTTCATGCTGCTGGGCAACAGCTTTCTGTCGCGCTTTCAGATGCGGCGGGAAAACACGCTGATGACGCTCGACAAACGCTACTGATGGCGAGTGGCGGGCCTCATGCCCGCCGCGAGTCGCTATCTATTTTGTAGCTGCTCGCGCAGGTTTTATATGGGCTACAGGCCTTTTTCTCAAAATAAAAGACCAAAAATATCACGCCAGTGGCTACGGCTACTTGGCCGCCGTCCTGGGCGCAGAAAAGCGCGAGAAAAAGGCCACGATGAGCCATGTCGCCAGCGTCGCCGCGCCGAGTATCCAGCTGATGCCGATCAGCACGCCTGCCGCCGTGGCCACGCCCTTGCCGCCCTTGAAGCCAAAAAACACCGGGTACAAATGCCCCAGGAAGGCCGCCAGGCCCACGGCCGCCACGGTGCCGTCACCGAGCCCGTAGTCTGCGCCGTACCACTTGACCAGCACCACCGGCAGCCAGCCCTTCAGGGCATCGAGCAGCAAGGTGACCACCGCCGCCGCCTTGTTGCCAGAGCGCAGCACATTGGTGGCGCCCGGGTTTTTGCTGCCGTAACTGCGCGGATCGTGAAGCCCCATCAGGCGGCTGACGATGACGGCAAACGACAGCGAGCCCGCCAGATAGGCAACGATCACGGCGACGATGGGGTAGGCATAGTTCAAGACTTTTCTCCTGTTATTTTTCTATTCGGTCCACTACTCAATCAGGGCGCACTGCACCGATTTTGCGCCCAGCAGCGTCACGCACACCTGCGGGTCGATGCCGACCAGGTAACCACGCCGGCCGCCGTTGATGGCGATTTTAGGCAAAGCCAGAATGGTGCTTTCGATGTACACCGGCATTGCCTTGCGGGTGCCAAACGGTGACGTGCCGCCGACCAGATAACCGCTGTGCCTGTTGGCCACCTCGGGCTTGCACGGCTCCACCGATTTGGCACCCATTTGCCGCGCCAGATTCTTCGTCGACACCTTGCGGTTGCCATGCATCAGCACCAGCAGCGGCGCGGCGTCCTGGTCTTGCATGACGAGGGTTTTGACGACGGTGAAAGGGTCCAGCCCGAGCACCTCGGCGCTGTGCTGCGCACCGCCGTGTTCGAGGTATTCGTACGGGTGTTCGGTAAAGGCGATTTGGTGGGACTTAAGCAGCCGCGTGGCTGGGGTTTCCGACACGTGATCCTTCTTGCTCATCGTGGCGCTCTTCGTGGCGGTTTATTGCGCAGGCCAACGCGCGCCCGGCTTTGCCGGGCCGCTGGTGACGCCCCCTGGGGGGAGTCACCGAAGGCGCTTCCGGGGGAAGCCATTTAAAGCGCGGGGTCCCGCGCGTCCCAGCGAATCTTGTCGATGGCTTCCAGCACCCCGGGCGCCAGCACGGTGCCGAAGGCATCGATGTTCTCATCGAGTTGCGCCACCGACGTGACGCCGATGATGGTGCTGGCCACCTGCCATTTGGTGTAGCAAAACGCCAGCGCCATCTGCGTCGGCGTCAGGCCGTGTTCGCGTGCCAGCGCGTTGTAGCGGCGCGCAGCCGCGAGCGACTCGGGTCGGCCCCAGCGCTGCTTGCGCACCGATTCAAACTTGCCGATGCGGGCGTTTTTGGGTGCGTCGGGGCCTTCAATACCTGACTGATCATATTTGCCCGTCAGCAGGCCGAATCCCAGCGGCGAATACGCCAGCAGCGACACGCCCAGCCGGTGCATGGTTTCGTCGAGCCCGTTTTCGACCGTGCGGTTGACCAGGCAAAACGGGTTCTGCACCGTGGCCACGCGCGGCAGGCCGTGCTGTTCGGCCAGCCGCACAAACTCATGCACGCCGAACGGCGACTCGTTCGACAGGCCAATCGCCCGTACCTTGCCGGCCTTGACCAAACCGGCCAAGGCCTCAAGTTGCTCGTGAATTGACGACACCGGCTTGTCCTTGGCCGGGTCGAAATACAACATGCCGAACGCAGGCACATGACGCACCGGCCAATGGATCTGGTACAGATCGATCACGTCGGTCTGCAGGCGCTTCAGGCTGTCGTTGCAGGCCTGGACAATATCGCCGGCCGTCAGGTCGGGGCTGCCGTGGCGGATCCAGGGCATGCCACGCGCCGGGCCGGCCACCTTGGTGGCCAGCACGGTCTGGGCGCGGGCCGACGGGTTTTTGGCAAACCAGTTGCCGATGATGGTTTCGGTGGCACCAAAAGTTTCGGCGCGGGCCGGCACCGAATACATCTCGGCCGTGTCGATGAAGTTGATACCGCGCTGCAGGGCATGGCTCAGGATGGCGTGCGCCGAGGCTTCGTCCACCTGTTCGCCAAAGGTCATGGTGCCCAGGCAGATCGGGGTCACCTTCACATCGCTGGAACCGAGTAAAACTTTTTGCATGGAGAGTTCAGGTTGTTGGCTTTTACACAATGCCACAGGGCTTGAGCGGGCGCCGGCGCCCGCCTGGTGGCGGATTCCGCAGCAAGTTTAATGGCTGGCTTGATGGCTGGCTTGGCGACCACGGATGGCGGCCGATTGCGCCTTCGCCTTACATACGGATACGTTTGGTCGGGTTAAGGTGTCCCCGGTCGGTGCAACATAACGCGTTAGGTCTGTGGCGTGCCATGTCTGTGGCTCGTAGCCTTCCAACGCGGCAAAAGCCGGTGACCTTTTCATTCCCTCGACATTCCAGGAGAACCTCCATGAAACCCATTTATAAATCAATCACTTGCGTAGCCCTTGCCATCGGCGTGCTGTCTGGCTGTGCCAACATGAGCGAAACCCAGCAGGGCACCGCCAAAGGTGCCGGCATTGGTGCTGTGGCCGGCGCATTGCTGGGTGCGGCCACGGGCGGCTCCAAGGGTGCTGCGACCGGCGCCGTGCTGGGCGGTGCGGTGGGCGCTGGCGGCGGCTACATCTGGTCGAAGAAAATGCAGGACCAGAAAATCGCGATGGAGCAGGCGACCCGCGGCACTGGCGTGGCTGTGAGCCAGACGCAGGACAACCGCCTGAAGCTCGACATTCCGAGCGACGTGTCGTTCGACGTGGGCCGCGCCGCCATCAAGCCGAACTTCGCACCCATCCTGAACCAGTTTGCGACCAGCCTGAACCAGAACCCGGTCAGCACGGTGACCATCATCGGCCACACCGACAACACCGGCTCGGACGCCGTCAACAACCCGCTGTCGATTGACCGCGCCGAAGCAGCGCGCGACTACCTGGTCAGCCGCGGCGTGGCACGCACGCGCATCGCCACCGACGGCCGCGGCTCACGCGAGCCCGTCGCCGACAACAGCACGCAAGCCGGCCGCGACAAAAACCGCCGCGTCGAGATTTATGTGGCCGAACAGGTGGCTGCAAGGTGATTGGCTCACCCCTGTCCGCGCTCACTTACGTGTAGCGCGTTCTCCCCTTGCAGGGGACAGTCGCCTGCGGCCTGGCAAAGCCAGTTCCGCGGCCCCTGCTGGTGAAGAAAAAAGCACCCTTGGGTGCTTTTTTTACGCCTGCTCGATCCGTATCAGCGCTTTCAGGCGCATCTTCAAACCTCCAGGCGACATGACAAACCCCATGACCTCTTCGGGTGGCAGGCCGGAGTCCGTGCCTACACTTTCAATCTCAAAGTGACCCAGCACCATGGCCACTGCAATTTTTATTTCCAGCAGCGCCAGATACCGCCCCGGGCAAGTGCGCGGGCCCGCGCCAAAAGGCATGGCAATGCCCCTGCTTATGCCGGAGCTCGTGCTTGTCGCATGTTCAGCAGCATCGCGCGGCACAAGCCAGCGCCCGGGGTCGAAGGTTGCCGCATTGGTAAAGTTTTTTTCATCCATGCTGTCGTGGCGCAACACACACCAGACGATGGTCCCTGCAGGCACATGCACGTCCTCTACGGTGGTGTCCGCCAGGGCTTCCAGCGGCAGGTAAGGCGCAACCGGTTTGAGCCGCATGGCTTCTTCAATGCAGGCGCCCAGAAAGTCCAGGCTATCGAGCTGCGCCAGGGTAAAAGCCGCGCAATCAGGGGCCAGCGCTTGCACCTCTTGCGTGGCCCTTCGCAGCGCCTCAGGATGGCTGCGCAGAAAATAGAGAAGCCACGCAATCGAGTTGGCAGTGGTGTCCTCGCCCGCCAGCAGCATGGTTGAAACGTTGCCTGCCACCGTGTCGTTGTCGATGGCGCTGCCGGGCTGGTCGGCGGCTGCAATCAGGGCCTCCAGCAAATGGGCGGGCCTGTCGCCTGCGTTGGGATTGTGCTGCATGCGCTGCCGTGCCTGCTCAATCAGGCTGTACACCGCTTGCCTCAGTGCCGCCGAGCTTTGCTCGAGCCGCCGGTCTTGCGGCAGTCTGAAATAGCGCCAGTAAGGCACGGCTGACAGACTGCGCCGCGAGATACCCGGAAGAATGCGGTCAAGGTGCTGCTGGATCACGTTGTCGCCCGATTCGAGCGTGTTCACGTCCTGACCAAAAGCGAGGCCTGCAATGACATCCACCGTATAGCGCTTCAGGTCTGCCGATAAATCGATGCTTGCGTGCTGTGCGGCGGCGTCGCTCCAGCGCTTGCGCAGGCGCAAGCCCACCTTCACCAGTACAGGAAAGTATTCTTTGATGGCCCTCGGTGCAAAGGCAGCCATCACCATGCGTCGCTGGTTGCGCCACTCGGCCCCTTCCGCCATGAAGATATTGGAAAGCCCACCGATTTCCGACGAAATAAACGCCGTCACGGAGGGCCTGCGAAAGCCGTCTGGCCGGTCACGCAACAGAGCGCTGACGGTGGCGTGATGGGCCACCACGAGCAGCGGATTGCGCCCGAGGTAAACCCTGAACAGGGGCCCATAGCGCAGGCACCATTGCTCCATGTCCCGATGAATGCGGCTGACCTTGACCTGCAATGCATTGCCCACCAGCGGCCAGGCACGCGGGCCAGGCAGGTTCTTGATCTGCCGTAGCGCCGGGGGACTGTTCATGGCGAGTGGTTTTTTGCCAGGGGGGCGCACAGTGGATACTTTTTGCATGACGGCGGCCTCAGTTGGTTATACCGCTCAGCTTACCTTTTTAAACCGCTCTTCTTCCTGCAAGCGCAGCACCCGCCGCTGCACCTTGCCCGTCGTCGTCATCGGCAGCGCATCGATGAATTCAATCTCTTTCGGGTATTCGTAAGGCGCCAGCATTTTCTTCACGTGCAGCTGTAGTTTTTCGATCAAATCTGCATCAAACTGGCCTGCAGACCAATCAGAACCTGCGCGAGCAGCTATGAAATCAGGAGCGAGCACGACGTAGGCCTTGACCACTGCGCCGCGCTCTTTGTCGGGTTTGGGCACCACGGCGGCGTTGGCAACGGCCGGGTGCTTGACCAGGCAGTTTTCGATTTCGCCGGGGCCGATGCGGTAGCCCGCCGCCTTGAAGACATCATCGGCGCGGCCTTCGTACCAGAGGTAGCCGTCCGCGTCACGCCGCGCCAGGTCGCCGGTGCGGCACCAGTCGCCGGTGAACTTGGCCTGGGTCGCGGCGTCTTTCTTCCAGTAGCCCAG